>CAYWFA010000055.1:0-3607 GCA_964457815.1 Candidatus Woesearchaeota archaeon | reverse complement strand
CATACATCCTGCATCCATAATTTCTTTTACCTGAGCGAGGAACTGTTTTTCATCTTTTTTTGTTCCACCTGCAACAACAACTTTAGTTTTACCTGCAGATTTAACAGCCCATTTTAAGTCTTTGAATTTTCCAAAATATTGAAGTTTAACAACATCTGCTCCAATTTCCAATCCTGTTCTAGCACCATACACCATTAATTCTTCTGGTTTTTTTTCTTTTATTGATTTTCCTCTTGGATAAATCCAAACAATTACAGGAAGATTTTTCCTGTGAGCTTCTCTTTGTATATTTTCAAATTCTTGCAATAATTCATCTTCAGAATCACTTCCTATGTAAATAGTATAACCTACTGCAGCTGCTCCAAGTTTTACTGCTTCATCTACTGTGCAAAGTTGTCTGGATATGGGTTCTCCTTTGAAAAGGTTTGTTTTTCCATTAAGCTTGATTATAAGAGGAATTTTGCTTGCCTTAATCTCTTTGTTGTATTTCTCTGCAATTCCTTTTTGAAATACCATCCCATTATACTTGCCTTTCTTAGCAATTTCAATTATATATCTAGGGTCAACATTTTTATCATTGAAATCTGTTGGACCATGTTCTAAACCCTGGTCATATGCAAGATAAAGTGCTTTTCCTCTTGTTGTTAGTTTGTTTAAGTCTATCATCTCTTATTTATTTGTTGTTTTTGTTTTATATTTGTTCTCTTTGTTTTAAATTCATATGAATTAAATTATTTTTAGCTCCAAAGTGTTGTATAACTGCTTCAGATTCTTTTATTCCTAATTCCAAAGAGCGAGTAATTGTTTTTCCTGCTATCTGTCCTGCAACAAATCCAGAAGCAAAGGCATCTCCAGCCCCCGTTCTTTCAACAACTTTTATTTCTTTATGGGGTTTAATGGAGTATTTTCTATCTCCATCAAAACAAAAAGTAGGCCTATCTTTGTCTGTTATTACAATTATTCCTTTTGAGAGCTTATGTAAGCCCAAAAGCAAATCTTTTTCTTGGGGTTTATATCTTTTCAACAACATCTCAGCTTCTTGTTTGTTCACAATTAAAACATCTGTTATTTTCAACAAAGAAGTTATATTCATATGTTTTATTTGATAGCTGCTTGGATTATAAGCAATTTTAGTTTTATATTTCTCTTTTAATTTAATTGCAAGTTGTTTTTGTGTTTCAAAACTTTTTCCTAAAAGAGAACTGAAATACAACCAAGTAGATTTGAATTTACTTATATCTCTTAAACTAACTTCATCATTAGCTCCTTTATATGTAAGAATAGTTCTATCTCCTCCCTTACTGTCCAATATAACTGAATATCCTGTTAATTCTCCTTTAATCGTTTTACCTAAAAACTTAACTTTTTCTTTTTTCAAAAGTTGTTTTATTCTATTTCCGTTCTCATCATCTCCAAACTCACATATACATCCTGTTTTCAATCCAAATCTTGAAAATGCAACCGCAGTATTGGTCCCTGCTCCTCCTACATCAAATTTCAAATTCTTGATTAAAATCTTTTCTCCAACGGGATAATGCATAAATCCTTTTTTCTCAGCAACATCTGTATGAACAAACACATCAACAACCGCAGAACCAAAACTCACAACATCAAATTTCATTTATATTCATCCCCTTTTATGCCTGTAGAAAGATTTATTTAATTAAAAACTTTTGTGTTGAGAGATATGACAAACAAAAAAAAGAAGGTGAGCAATAAAAAGAAGGTGAACCGAAAAAGCAAGAAACCTAAAGAAAAGAAAATATTAAACATCCCAGGAGAAAAAAAAGAAGTTTTAGTTGTTGTTGCACATCCAGACGATGAAACAATCTGGATGGGAGGAACTCTTCTAGAAATAAAAGCTAAACAAGATTCCAATGTAACTTTGATTTGTCTTTGCAGAAAGAACGATAAAGACAGATACCCCAAATTCCAAAAAGCCTGCCAAGCGCTCGGAGTTAAAGGATATATATTTGATTTAGATGATGGAGAAAATGCAGGAGAATATAAAAAAATTTCACTTCAAGACATAATCAACAAAATCAAACAAGTAACCCAAAATAAATTATACACTTCATTATACACCCACAACAAAGACGGAGAATATGGACATTTAAGACATGTGGAAGTACATTACGCTGTTCAAGAAATGTTAAGCAGAGGTTTATTGCTCGCAGAACAAGTTTTTTTCTTTTCTTACAAGAAAGTAAGCAACAAACATCAAGGATATGCAATATATAATTCCAGTGCAGATAAACTTATAAGAGTAAAAAAATCTTATCTTAAGATGAAGAAACACATAATTCAAGAAATTTATGGTTACAAGAAGGGAGGATTTGAAGAAAAATCTTGCAAAGAAGTCGAAGCTTTCAATATCCGAAAATAAAAAATGAAATGCTTATTGTTGTATCCTTATCCTGTTGAATCAGATGGAGTGAGTCTTCAAGGACATTATCTTGCTCGTGGACTTAAAAATCTTGGAGTTGAAGTAATTGAATGTCATTACAAAGAAAGCATTCAAAAAGAATTTTATTTGAAATACTTGAAACCAGATTTTGTTATTGGAATTGGATTCTGGGGAAATGTTCCTGAAATTGTTCAAGACACACAACATTACGGACATATTGTAATTCCGTGGTTCAATGCAGATGGATGGGTTGCGAATTACAGAGAAGAATTTGAAAAATTAAAATTAATGTTTACAACAAGTGCTTGGGTAAGAAGCATTTATGAAAGAGATGGAGTTGATGTTTCAAAAATAATCCCAATGCATATAGGAATTGACACCCATCTTTTCAAACCCAACAACAATCCTGAAGAAAATCTTAAACTAAGAAGACTTCTTGGAGTAAAAGATCATGAAACAATGATTTTAACAATGGGGGGTGATGTTACTTCCAAAGGAGCTCAAGAAATGATGAAAGCTTTAGCAGAAATAAACAAAGAATTTCAAGATTGGGTTTACGTTTGCAAGTCCTGGCCAAGTGATTGTGCAGAAAAATGGAGAGACTTCGAAGAAACCCTTGCAGAAGAACTAGATATACGTGAAAAAATAATTTTCTTGGATGATACTTTCTCACCTGAATTTGTAGCCAATATGCTTAATGCTTGTGATATTTATGCTGCTCCTTCAAGAATAGAAGGCTTTGGAATGATTCAAGTTGAAGCAATGGCTTGTGGAAAACCAGTTGTTTCAATAAATGTTGGAGGTCCAGCAGAAACAATAATCCATGGTAAAACAGGTTTTTTAGCAGGAGTTGCAGAAGAAGTTAAATTAAGTGAAGAGTGGGTTTATCCTTACATGGGATTCAATGAAGAAAGCAAAATGAAATTCACAGTTCCAAAAACCTTTGGATACAGAGCTAATGTTGATGATTTAAAAAAATACACCCAAATGTTGTTAATGGACAAAAATTTAAGACAAGAAATGGGAAAGGCAGGCAGAGAACATGCCGTTGCTAATTTTGATTACAATGTCATAGCAAAAAGAATGCTTGACATAATCAAAGAAGAATTTGACATGAATGAAGAAGAGTCAGATGAAGAAGAAACAGAACCTCAATCAAATCAAAACCCTTTTAGCTTTAAGTGATTCATAAGCTGCAAT
>CAYWFA010000054.1:0-3609 GCA_964457815.1 Candidatus Woesearchaeota archaeon | reverse complement strand
ATTAATTGAATAATTAATCCAATACCCATTACAATCAAGAGTTATATTTGGAGCGGCAATTGTGAAGCATGTTCCTTGAGATGAAACATTCGAAGTCAAAGTGTAAGTTGCATTTGTTGTATTTAATTCATTACATCCATCTATGTTCTGACTTGAACTTCCATTATCTGCCCAAGTAGAAACAAATCCAATTAAAAGCAAAATAAATACAATAGAAATTAAACCTATCAAAAAACCTCTTTTCATTTCTCACCCCTCCTTCTCAAATGATCTTTCAATAATTTTTCTATTAATTGGGAAGAGTTAATACATTCTTCATCTGTATATTTTTTCCATTTTTCAAGAATGTCTTCATCTACAGTTGCACTTAAAACCTTCTTAACCATCAATCCCTCTTTTTACCCAAGACGAGTATTATAATATAAATAATATTTATATTATTTAAACTTATTGTATTTCATAAACTTCAAAACAAGATAAAAAATACAAGAAATTTCCAGAATTCAAGTTCACTTAATTAAATTTTCAATTCTTTTTTGAAATTCTTCAACGTCTTCAGTTCTAATTTGAGCTCCAACAGCATTATCATGTCCTCCCCCTGTTGCACTCTCAAGCCCTTCTATAGCTTCTAAAATTATTTTTTTAACATTTTTGCCTCTTGCAGAAACATTTGCTTTGAATCCTTTATTGTAAACAACAACAATAAACTTCTCAGGAAACAAATACTTCAATGCATTAGCTATATCTGAACTCATACTTGTATCTCCAGCATACTTGAAAAAAAGAAGTTTGCTTGAAGTTGAACATTTTTTTGCTTTATCCAAGATTTTCTGATATTTTTTATCAACCTCTTGAAATCTTCTATGAATTGTTTTATTCTTGCTATTCTCTTGTAAAAAATCATAAGGCCCTTTACAAGAAATCAAAAATTTAACCATTCCTATGACATTACTTATTTTATCTTTTAATCCAAACCCAAAAATTCTTGCAATCCTTCCTATTTCAGAACCATAAAAAATATTGAATGCCTCATCTTCATCTTTACATAAATCTGGAAATTCCTTGATAAAATCCTTGTAAAAATCAGGAACCAAATTATCAGAAATACATCCAACAACTGCAATCCACATATCTTCTTTTTGTTTAGATATCTTATAACACAAATACGTAACAGGTTCGCTGGATTTTTCTTTATTGAAAAGAGGATTATAATAATTTACATAAGAAGGTATTTTTTCTTTTAAAATCTCATGATGATCAATCCAAACAATTGGAATATTTTTCTTTTCAATCTCTTCCACAAACTCTTCTGAAACTTCAGGTTTATCTAAAATAAAAATATAATCTGCATTAAACTCTTCAACTTTCCTAACATAATCTTTTGTTAATGCCGGAGAAGTTTTAATTGGAAAACCTTTTCCTCTTCCAATATATTTTTGTAAAAGCAAAAAACTACACAACCCATCCTGATCATTATCAAAAAAGAAAACAGGGTTTTGTGCATTGTTTAAATGTTCTCTGATTTCCTGCAGCTGTTCTTTTGTTAACATTGTTATATTGACTTTCCTATAATAAGCTTCTCTCTTAAACTATATATTTCTTCCTTAAAAAATGCTAGCATCCCTTCATTTTGAAATATTTTGAGTAGTTCTTCATCATTTGCAAGCAAAATCTTATCAAGGAATTGGAAATGAGCAATCAAAGAATGAATATATCTTTCCAAGATATTTGTTTTAGTTAATATTCTCAAACCCTTAGGTGAAATTTGTTTATCGTGTAACTCTTCAAATAGCATTCTTGAAATATTAAGAGGCTCCAAAAGAAAGTCGAAATCCATTTTTTCCAAAACTTTTTCTGCATAAGAATGATTTGCTCCAAAATAATCCTTAAGAAGCAATTCTTCTTCTTTATCCAGTCCTTTTGTTAAATCTTTTAAACTCATACTTACAATTGCCCCTTCCCTTCCAAGTTCAATTAAATACCTTTTAACAATTTCAGAAATTCTTTTTATGATTTCAAATCTTTGTATCACCCCACAAACATCTTTAACGGTAACAGCTCTTTGCAATTCCATAAGATTAAGATTGGTTATAGTTTCGTTGAAACTTTCTTTTTGTTTTTCCAAAATCTGCAAGGTTTCTGCAGCCCTTCTTAATATTTCTGAACTTTCTTTAAGCTCATGCCTTTTGTCTCCTTGATAAACTGTAATTTTTTTCTTTCTTTCAGAAATTGCAATAACTATTGCTCCTGTTTGTCTTGCCGTTCTTTCTGCAGATTTATGTCTTGTACCTGTTTCTCTTGTTGTTATTTCAGGATCAGGAGAAAGAAAAGAATTTGCATACAATATTTTTTTAACATTTCCTGAAAGAATAATTGCTCCATCCATTTTTGCAAGTTCCACAAGTTTTTGTGAACTAAATTTTGAATGAATAGCAAAGCCTTTTTGATACGCAGAAGAAATATTCCCATTATCTATTACAATTAAAGCACCCATCCCCGCATTAAGTAAATCATCCATTGCAACTCTTATAGAAGTCCCTGGTGCAACCATTTTAAGAACATCCATAAAATCTTTTTCAATAATAGTTTTTTCTTGTTCGGTCCTAGGAATAAACAAATCACTTATCTCTTCTTTTTCATCCATAAAAAAAGGTATAACAACGGATATATAAGCTTTTATGTAGAATTTTTAGCAAATGTTTTTGCAACAAGTAAGGGCAATAAAATAGTTGCATCTCCGTAAACTTTAACTCTTTTGGATTCAGGAGTCAATTTTCCCCAAGAAACAGCTTCTTCAGGTAAAGCTCCAGCATCACTTCCATCAAATTCTTGAGCATTATTTATGTAAACAGCATAATCTGCACCATTTCTATAAAGATGAGCATTCAATATTGCATGTTTAATAATTCCAGCACCCACAATCAAAACTCCCGATTTTTCAATACCTGTAGTAGATTCATTTAATTGTTTTGTTTCTTCAGCAATATCCACTTTAAAATCCGGATGTTTATACTTGAAAAAATAAACCATATCTCCAAAACTTCCATCCAAAATTGCTGGACAATAAATAGGAATTTTATGTTTCCAAGCCCAATAACAAATACTTTTTTCGTTGTTTATTTTTTCTCCAAATTTCCATATTATTTCATAAGGAGAGTAAACTTTTCCAGTCTTTTTCTGTTCTTGATAAAGCTCCTCTAAAATAGGCATTGAAAACTCTTCAAATTTAATGTAATTGTTATTTGGAACCAAAAGATTTCCTATTCTATTTATTGCTTTTTCCCTAAGCTCTTTTCCAGGAAGCCTGAAATCTCCTAAAACAGTATCTCCAAGACATTTAATGATATCTTCTTCAAAACCTCCTCCGCTTGTAACACAAACATCTACTTTTTTGTGCTCAATTAAATATCTAATTACTTCTCTTAACCCCGAACTAACAATATTTGAAGTATAACCCAAATAAATTTTAGATTCAACTTCAATCATTTCATTAACAATACTTATTGCCTCTCCAAGATTTGAAGCTTGAAACCCGGTATCAGCAAAACTGTCAATTATCTTTTCATAATCTACCCCTTTATTGAAATCATAACCTTCTATGACTTTTCC
>CAYWFA010000053.1:0-3717 GCA_964457815.1 Candidatus Woesearchaeota archaeon | reverse complement strand
AATCAGAACATTGTTCAACTGATTGAGTTATTAATAATAAAGTTTATAAACTATAGCTGCTATAGAAACTATAGGTAGTAAAATGGAAATAACAACAATTCAATTAAGCAAAGAAACAAAAGAAAAGATTTCTTCTTTCGGAATGAAAGGAGAAACTTATGATGAAATCCTTAATAGAATTTATTCTTTAGCAGTTAAAGACCAATTAAGAGAGTTTCTTATGTCCACTGATGGATTTATTCCTATTGAAAAAGCCATAGAAGAGGCAAACAAGAAATGGTCCAAGTAAGCATTTCTGAAAAATTAAAGGATGATATTTTCAAGAAATTTAAAGAAGAGTCAAAAATTATATTCAAGCAATTATCTTCTCTTTCAGAAAATCCAAACAAAGGAAAATTATTGGGTAATGTTGGAGGAATTGTAATTAAAGAGATTAAATATAAATCTTTTAGATTTTATTTTATCACAGACGGTTATAAGCTTAAGTGTATTGATGAGGAAAATCTTACGGATTTATTGATAAGGTTTGTTAGAATGTCAGATAAAAATCACCAACAGGAAACAATTGACGAAATAAGAAGGATATTAATAAAGATAGGACCAGAAGGTTTTTGATTGAAAGATTAAACAATAGGCAACTCTTTTTTAACTTCTTCAAGCATTAATCTTGAAATTAAATATTCTATTGTTGATTCTGCACCTTGATTAAGGTTTATTGAACTTTTTGATAAACCATCGTGGCAACCACCAGTAACATCATTGTAAATCATTTGTTTAAGATGATTTTTACCTAAGAACCAATTGAACGCAAGAACTGCATTATGATAATAATCATCTTTTTTCGTTACGGTGTATGCTGTTAAATAAGTTTGAACCATTGAAGAAGCATCTATTGGTTGTTGATCAAAGAAACTCCTTATTCCATTTCTGTTGTACCAACCGTTTTGTCCAATTGGAGATAATTCATCTTTAAAGAAAACCAAATTTGTAAGGAATTTCAAGCTTTTTTCTGCTATTTCTAGATATTCTGGATTTTTTGTAAGGTTGTATGCTAAAAAAAGAACTTCAGGAATCTTGGAGTTGGAGTAAGTTAAGTATCCTTCAAACCAATTCCATTCTTCGGTTGCTTCTTTTTTGTAAGATTCAACAAGAGTATCAACCAATTCTTTTATTTTTTCAAGAATTTTTTCATCTTTATATTTTTGATAATAGTGGTATAATCCTATCAAGGTGAATGCTTTTGATCTTGGAGAGCTGTCCGCTTCAATTAATTGATGAGATTTATCGAAAAGTTTTTTTGCTTTTTCAACTTGTTCTTGATTTTCACTGTTATTGATTAAATGTCCTAAAGACCACAAAGCTCTTCCAACAGCATCTTCGCTTGTTTCAACTAGATTTTTGTTTTCATATTCAATATCACTGAATTTTCCATTTTCATCTTGTACTTTTTCAAGAAAGTTCAAGTAAACATTTGAAAGTTCTTTGGATATTTCAGAGTTGTATAATCTGTCATGCATTGTTGCAACGATTAAAGCTCTAGCGTTATCATCCACAGTGTATCCTGATGAAGGGTCTGGTATTGAAAGTTTTGAAAATTGTATGCAGCCTTCATGGTCTGTCAAGGTTTTCAAATGATTTAATTTTATTTTAGGATATTTTTCAGTTGTTTCTTCCCTTAATTTAACAACTTTGTTGAATAAATGTAAATAACTTGATGCAACATTTGGCCAAATCATTGAACGAGCATAAGAGTAAGCACTTTGTTCAATGCTTTTTTTTAATTCTGGGTTTGAAAGTATTTTATCTACTCCTTCTGCATAAGATTTAGGGCTTTGTAATTCTGCAACTATTCCTCTTCCTTCACTGAGAACTTCTTGTGCATATAAGTTTGGAGTTGAAACAACTGCTTTTCCACAACCCATTGCATAAGAAAGAGTTCCTGAAACAATCTGGTTTCTTTCCAAGTTTGTCATTATGTAAACATCTGTTGCTAAAAGGTATTCAATGATTTCTTCTAAACTGAGATATTTGTTGTAGAATTTAACATTTTCTTGAAGGTTGAGTTTTTTAACAAGGTCTGTTAAATAATTTCTGTATTCTTCTCCTTCTCGTTTTCTTATGACTGGATGAGTTTCACCTATTACAACATAAAGAATATTTGGATATTTTTTAACAAGACTAGGAAGAGCTTTAATCATGTATTCAATTCCTTTTCCTCTGCTCAATAATCCAAAAGTTGAAAGTACAATTTTATTGTCTAATCTTAATTTTTTCTTGAATTGTTCAGCGTCTTTTAATGGAGTATCTGGGATTCCATGACGGATTACATGAATTTTATTTTTTGGAACGCCATAATCATCGTGTAAGATGTCTATTGCACTTTCTGCCATAACTATTGTTGCGGCACATTTATCACAAATGAATTTAACAACATTTTTTCTTAAGTTGTTTGGTTGAGGAAGAACACTGTGGAATGTAACTACAACTGGTTTTTCAATTGTTTCCAAGAAAGGAATAATGTAGCTTCCGTATTCTCCTCCAAAAATTCCAAACTCGTGTTGAATGCAAACCAATTTTATTTTATCTGATCTGTTTATTCTTTTAGCCATGTTTATGTAATCTTCAAGATAATCTTTGTTCATTTGAAGAATAACTCTACTATCATAATTGTAGATGCTTGATTCTTCATTTAATGCAATAACTCTGGATTTAACTTTTGGATTAAATTTTTTATTTAAAGAAGTGATTAAGTCTTGGGTAAATGTTGCAATACCGCATTCTTTTGGGGGAAAGTTGCTTAGAAAGCATATCTTTGAGTCCTTGAAAGTCTGCATCTCTTTTTCATCCATGATTATTACCTAGTTGTGTAATAGCTTAATTAAAAATTTAGACTTTATAAAATCAACGCTTTTTTCACGCGCACTAATTTGTTGTGTGATTTGACGAAATTTTTTCAAGAATTTATCTTTAATTTTGTCGACGGTGATTAAAATTTTTTGAAAATCTCTAAAATCCTGATTGTTAAGATTGCAAACGTGCTTCCAATCATGTCAATCGCTACATCTTTTAAACTTGCAAATCTTCCCGGAACAAAGAGTTGATGAAATTCATCTGAGATTGCGTAAATGAGTGAGATGAAAATAATTATTGCGATTGTTTTTTTATTGAGATTTTTGGGTTTTATAGCTAAAGTAAGAAAGAAAGTGAATGCAAAAAATATACTTAGATGGTAAATGGTTGAAAGACTTAATCCAGTTTTTTGTTGGGGTATGCTTGAAATGTTTGAAAAAAGAAAAATTATTACTGCAATTAGAAAAGTCATTGCAATATAGAATTCTTTTTCTTTGGATAATTTTAGTTTCATTTTTTCTTTAAATTATTTTTATTTTTATACACTTAGATAATTTAAAGTATATTTAGAAAGCATAAATATGGCTTTGGGGAGATTCTAACTCCCGACCTCGGCCTTTCTCAAAACTAAGATGAAATCTTCGAATTTCCATGAGAGCCGCGCTCTAAACAACTGAGCTACAAAGCCATATACCTTTATTATAAATAGATGCTTTTAAAAGTTTAACCTTTAGAAAAATGTGGTTTTTGAGGGTTTATTGCATTTCAAGTTTTGCTTTTTCTTCTTGAGTTTTCAGTCTTGAAATGAGGCCTGCAAGTCTGTTTCTTATTCTTTTACTTGGCATTCCCTTTCCAAGTATAGCTTTG
>CAYWFA010000052.1:2152-3840 GCA_964457815.1 Candidatus Woesearchaeota archaeon | reverse complement strand
TTAAAAAATTAGAACCTACTGTGAAAAAACCTTTTGTAAGATTAACTTATGATGAAGCTTTGAAAATTTTAAAAGAAAAATGTAAAATTAAAATTCCTTGGGGAAAAGATTTGAGAACAATTGAGGAAGATGAATTAAGTAAATTATATGATACTCCTATAATTGTGACAAATTATCCTAAAGAAGTTAAAGCATTTTATATGAAAGAAACACAAGGAAATCCAGAAGTTGTTAATGGATGTGATTTTATTGGTCCTGAAGGATATGGCGAACTAATCGGTGGAAGTGAGAGAGAAGCTGATCCGGATAAAATTAAAAAAAGATTGATTGAGATGGGAGAAAAACCTGAACAGTATTCTTTTTATTTAGATACAAGAAAATATGGAAGTGTTCCTCATGGAGGATTTGGAATGGGTGTTGAAAGAGTTGTTTCGTGGATATGCGGATTAGATACAATAAAGGATGCAATTGCATTTCCAAGAACGATGACAAGAGTAACTCCTTGAAATTATTTTCCTTGAGAGAATTTAGTTATTGTATAAAACACCTATCCTTGCTCAACTATTAATAACGATTATTATTTAATTTAAAATAACTGTTGCAGATAACTTGGTTTAGAATTAATTCCACCTATCATACAATTCATCTTTTGAATTGTGCTTGAGTCTTAATTCTTTGAATAGATTAACTTCTTCATCTTCTTGTTTTTTTTCTTTTGCCTTTTCTTTTTCAGTGTCTTTCAATCTTCTTGCTTGTTTAACGGGATTTTTTCCAAGGGAGAAAAAACATGCAGAACAAATAGCTCTTGTTGATTTTCCATTTATTCCTGTGTTCATATCTGGCCCTTCTATTTCAGCAAAATAGCACATAGCGTTTCCTAGATTTTTTTCACACATGTAACACTTTTCTTTTTGATATTTTACAATTTGTCGTTTTGGAGAAAGAATTGTTTGCGTTTTGTTTTCTTTTCCCTTTAATGCATCAATGTAGCTGTTTGTCATTTTGATTAGTTTATTCAAAAGATGTGCTTTTTTAAGCTTTTCCACTTATTTTTATCTATTCTTTAGTGTATCGATAGATTTAAAAATCTTAAAGAAAAGTAGATGATATTTAAATTTGGAGGTATACCTATGCCTAAACTTGATGAAGAGGAAATGCCTGAAGATGAAGATGATGAAGATTTAGATGAAGATGAAGATTCTGATGGTGAATACTCTGATGATGAATTTTAATTCTTTATAATTTCTTTGGGACTTCTTTTTTTAATTTTCTCTTGATACAGGAGTTCCTTTTTTTTCTGGTTTTTGTAATAATCTTTAAAAAACATCTTTGTTTGATGTATTATATGAAAATAGGAGATGTTGAATTGAAATGGCTAGGGCATTCAGGTTTTTTCATTGAAAATTCTAAAGTAATTTACATTGACCCTTACAATATAAAAGAAGGTTTAAAGAAAGCAGATATTGTTTTTATAACTCATAGCCATTATGACCATTGTAGTGTAGCAGATATACAAAAAATAGTTCAAGAAGGAACAAGAATTGTTTTAACTGCGGATTGTCAAAGTAAAATAACAAGATTTGATGTTCCTGTTAAAATGGAGATTGTTGAACCAGGCAAAGAGTTTGATATTGGAGATATAAAAGTTTCTGTGCTTCCTGCTTATAATATTGATAAACATTTTCATT
>CAYWFA010000052.1:0-2052 GCA_964457815.1 Candidatus Woesearchaeota archaeon | reverse complement strand
GAAAAAGAATAGTTTTAAGATTTTCTCAACAAGTTTTTAAATTAATTGATGTTAATATATTTATGAGGAAAGGGGTTTTGAGAAAAATATATTTAAAGAAGTTGCTTTCTGTTTCAGGTTTTAAAGTTTGGATTGTTAATGGTAAATACATAAGAGATAACATTGACAAGGAGTTTACTAATTATGGTCAATATTATCAATTTAGATTTATTCCTAAAGATGAATTTTGGATAGATAAAGAAAGAAATCCGGGAGAAGAGAAATATTTCATTGAAAGTATGTTTGTTATGAATAGGTTGATTTTGAAAGGGGTTGAAATAAAAGATGCTGCTAAAGTTGCAGATAGAATTGAAAAAAGAGAAAGAAGCAAATCAAAGCTTATGAAACAAGAAGTAAAAATAAAGAAAAACAAAGGAAATTTGCTTGAAACGGTTTATAAAAATCTTTTGAAAAAATACAGTTTTGAAAATTTAAAAGTTTGGATAGTTAATGGAGAATTAGTGAGGGATTTATTCTTTTTGGACTTCACAGAGGGAGGGCATGACAAAGTTTACAACTTTATCCCTAAAAACGAAATTTGGATTGATGACGATTTAGGTTTGGCTGAAAGAAAGTTTGTTTTTTTGCATGAATTGTATGAAAGAAATTTGATGAGCAAAGGAATGGATTATGATAATGCTCATAAATCTTCAAGCAAGATAGAATATTATTGTAGAAAACATCCAAATAAATTAGATAAATGTTTAAGAAAAGAATTTAAGAAAGCTAAGAAGATTATAATATAAAATGCCAAGAGATAGATTTGTTCAAAGAAAAAATGCAGTGCTTTCAAAAACAGACAGGTCTTCTATAGGAGAATGGGACAATAAAATTGAAAAACTCTGCAATAAAATAAATAAAACCTTGGATTTTTATACTACAAGCAGTTGTTCTGGGAGAGTTATTTTAATGATTTCCAAAGATAAGAAAGGAAAAGATTTGTTTTTGAAAATATGGCATGATAAAGTTTTTTTCAATGAATTCAAAGAAGTATTGAATAATTTGTTGAATAAAAAAGATATAATCAAATTTAAATTGGAACCTCCTATCTTGCATGTTGCATGTAGGGATTTAAAAAAAGCAACAGAGATTTTGGAGAAAGCAAAGTTTCTTGGTTTTAAGAGGAGTAGCGTATTAACCTTTGACAAGAATATAATTGTTGAAATTAATAGCAGCGAAAGATTCGAATTTCCAATAATTAAAAATGATAAGATTCTTGTTGAAGATGAATTTTTGAAACTTGTTCTTGAGATGTCTAATTATAAAATGGAAAAAGGGTGGGAAAAAATAAAAAAGTTGGAAAAATCCTTTTAAATTTTATTTTTTATTGTTTAAATCTTGATTTTAATGCAGTTTTTTAATTGAATTTAGGAAAAATTTTTTGAAATTACCTATGTTTTATTTCCACAATTCTTATAAATACGAGGTTATTTTATTGTTCATGAAAATCTGCTTAGTAGGTTATTTGTATAGAGTTGAAAGGAGGACAAAAAGAGATGGTTTTAGATTTTGCAAAAGAAGCAATCGCTAACACTGCTACACACAGTATTAACTTTGATGAATTGAAAGCTGGAAAAGCTAATATAAAGGTTGTTGGTTGTGGAGGTATGGGTAGTAACGCTGTAACTTGGCTTTTCAATAAAGGAATTAGTGGCGCTACAATCTATGCTTGTAACACAGACGCTTTACATCTTAGTGTAACTAAAGCTGATGAAAAAATCCTTATTGGTAAGGAATTAACAAGAGGCCTTGGTGCAGGTGGAAAGCCAAAAGTGGGTAGAGAAGCAGCTAAAGAAGCTTTATCTGAGCTTAAAAGAGCAGTAGGAAGTGCAGACATGGTTTTTGTTTTAGCAGGAATGGGTGGTGGAACTGGAACTGGAGCAGCTCCTGTCGTCGCTCAAATAGCTAAGGAAACTGGTGCAGTTGTTATAGGAGTTATAACAATGCCTTTCGAATCTGAAAAAGCTAGAATTGACAAAGCAGAGTTTGGATTGCAAGAATTAAGAGAAGTTA
>CAYWFA010000051.1:0-3907 GCA_964457815.1 Candidatus Woesearchaeota archaeon | reverse complement strand
AGATGCAATCCCTAATTTGTGGGAAGGTTATGTTGAAATGTTTACAATTGGTGCAATGATTGCTGTTTCAGTTGTATGCGGTTTTATTTTTGTTTCATTGAAAGATATAATATTCAAAAAAGAAGATAAATTAAAAAGAAATAAAAAATAATTAAAAAATAAAATGGGAAGATTTAATTGGTTGATTTGGGGTTTAATTTTTTCAGTAGTTTTGTTTTTAGCAATATATTTTTTGGTTTACGTTAAATTGACAGGAAACACTGAACCCGTAAATTTAATGATTGGAAATTTAGATGTTTCCAAATTAGGAGTATTTTTTTCTAAACTTTCAAATGTAATAATAACTTCCCTTATTATTGGGCTATTATTAGGTTCAACAACTGCAATAAAGTCAAACAATTAAATAAAAAATAAACTAAAAGAATTAAATAAAAATTAAATAAATTTATTTTTTCCTTTTATTTGGTTTTGCTTGTTTTCTTTTCTTTAAAGATTCATCTGGCTTTTCAGAGAAAATATAGATGTATAATATCTCTAGAATACCAATAGTGTTCACTAAAGCAAATACCACAAACCAAATTAAATGGTTTTTTCTGGCAGATTTCCAAAGTGCTAGAAATTTCCAAACACTTGACCAAATAAAAATTACAATTAAAAGCCAAAGAGAAACTCCTAACTGAGCAGCAAGATCACTTAAATATTCCATATTCACCTCCTATTTTAATGATATTCTTGAACTTTAAAAATGTTGGGTTGAAAAATAATGTTGATTTTTTGTTTTTTACAAGTAAAAAATTGTATATTGATGTTGAAAGGACTAGTGGTTACGAAAGTTTAAATATAAGCTATTTTTTTGAGTTTCCTAATAAATACAACCTGTAGTAAGGGGGTTGTTTAATGTATACAACATCTTGTATACGGGGTTCTTTAGAAAAGAACCTACGATGGTAGAAAGCTACACCAGAAAAGAACCTACGAGGGTAGAAAGCTACACTAAAAAAATAAAACACTAAAAGAGGAAAAATGAATTGTCCATATTGCTCACACAAAGAATCCAGGGTAACTGATAAAAGAACTTCTCCGGATGGAATAAGAAGACGAAGAGAGTGTTTGAAATGCAAAAAAAGATTTACCACCTATGAAAGAATTGAAAGAACAGATTTATACATTATAAAAAAAGATGGACGCAGGGAAAAATTTGATATTAAGAAACTTGAAGCAGGAATTGAAAAAGCCCTTGAAAAACGTCCTGTCCCCCAAGAAAAAATAAACAACATGATAAATGAAATAGATGAACAGATAAGAA
Organism: Candidatus Woesearchaeota archaeon; assembly: GCA_964457815.1. Taxonomy (GTDB): domain Archaea; phylum Nanobdellota; class Nanobdellia; order Pacearchaeales; family GW2011-AR1; genus MWBV01. The sequence goes on along the minus strand of CAYWFA010000051.1, from coordinate 2,601 downwards.
AAGCAGGAAAAAAAGAAGTTAAAAGCTCGGTTATAGGGGAATTGGTAATGAAAAAACTAAAGAAATTGGATGAAATAGCTTATGTAAGATTTGCATCTGTATATAGACAATTCCAAGACATAAATGATTTTAAACAGGAGATGAAAGGGTTATAATAAGATGGTGCAAAATCAAGGAGGTAATTTAGAAAATAAATTTGGGGTCAAGTATAAAACCATTTCTTTGAATGATGAATTTAGAAAATACTCTCCAATGTTTTTAGGATCTTATGATAAACAAAGACATATTTTAGTTGAGGATTCTTACAAGATAATTGATAATGAGGGGTTAAGTAAAGAAAAATTAGATTCTGCAATTTCTAATGAAGAGATTTTTGTGTATAATCTTGATGGAAAACAGTATTTGGATAGATTTGATGTTGGAAGAATTTATCATGATACATCTCCTAAAGAAGGTTTAACTGTTGAAAGATATTTCTCTAAAGATTATGAAAATCCTCTTGATTCTGTTAAATATACTACAAGACATTTAAAAATAGAGGATTTCAACACAGGAAAAGCAAAATTTGAAATGGAAAACGCTGAAATTCCAGAATGGATGAATGATATTGATGCTTCAATTGTTGCAGACAAATATTTCTTTAAGCCAACAAAAAAAGAATGGAAAGAAAAACTTAAAGAAAAAATTGATTCTGAGTATGAATTTTCTTTGAAGCATCTTAATAAAAGAGTAGGAGATTTTTTTGCAAATGAAGGATGGAAGTTAGGATACTTTAAAACAGAAGAAGACAGGGAAAATTTCAGAAATGAATTATATTTTTTACAGGCAAATGGGACAGGCGCATTCAATTCTCCTACACAGTTCAATGCAGGTTTGTTTAATTCTTATGGAATAAAAGGAAGTTCGGGTATGAACTATTTTAAAGATCCAGAAACAGGGGAAATAAAAAGAGTTTTGAATGGAGAGTATATCTATCCCCAGTTGCATGCATGTTTCATAAGAGGACCAAGGGATGATTTGGAAAGTCTTGCTCAGCAAACAACAGATGAGATTGCCATTTTTAGTTCAGGTTCAGGAAATGGGCATAATGGAAGTTCAATAAGAAGTAATGGAGAAAATTTATCTGGAGGTGGAAAAGCTTCTGGAGTTGTAAGTTTTGAAGTTATATATGATAAAGTTGCAGGTTCAATTAAATCCGGTGGTAAGACTAGAAGAGCTGCAAGATTTTTAGGTATTGATTACAAACATCCAGAATCAATGGAGGTAATAAGGGCTAAAGTAAATGAGGACAAGAAAGCATTAACTTTGATGCAAAATGGATTTAGCCCTGGAATGGATGGGGAGGCATACACAACTGTTGCTCTTCAAAACACAAATATTTCTGTAAGATTGGATGATGATTTCTTTGAGGCAGTTAAAAATGGAGAGGATATTCAAACATATAACGTTAACGATGGAAAACCAAACAAGAAATTTTCTGCTGATAGGATGTTGAAAGAAATTGCATTTGGAAGTTGGAGAATTGGAGATCCAGCTGTTCAATATGATTCAAAGATACAAGAAATGCATACCACTAAAAATTCAGGAAAACAAACTTCTACAAATCCATGTGGAGAGTATGCTTTTTTAAACGACACTTCTTGTAGTTTGTTTTCTCAAAGATTAACCGCTTTTTTAAAAGAAGATGGAAGTTTTGATGTGGAAGGATACAAAAAAGCATATAGAATTTTTTCAATTGCGCAAAACATTGCAAATCAAGCTGCATCTTATCCTGTTGCAGATATTGCAATGGTAAGTCCTGAATTTGCAACTATTGGAGCAGGATATGCTGACTTGGGTTCTTTATTGATGAGAAAAGGAATTCCTTATGACTCAGACAAGGGGAGAGCAATTGCAGGAGCTTTAACTGCGTTGATGACTGGAGCAGTTTATGAAACTTCTGCAGAAATCGCAAAATCAAAAGGTACATTTACACATTATGAGTTCAATAAAAAGTCAATGTTGGAAGTTATGGAGAAACACAAGAAAAGTCTTGATAATATCTTGTGGGAAGAGGTTGGAGATGAAAAATTAAGAGAGGCTGCTTATAAATCCTGGGAAAATGTTCTTGAGAATGGAGAAAAATATGGATTTAGCAATGCGCAAGCAACAGTTCTTGCTCCAACTGGAACAATATCCTTTTTAATGGGGTGTAGTACAACAGGTATTGAGCCTGCAATGTCTTTGAGTATAAGAAAAAATTTAGCTGGTGGAGGAAATGTTGTAATTGCAAACAAAGATGTTGAAGTTGCTTTAAAGAATTTAAAATACAGTGAAAATGAAATTTCAGATATTTCTAAGTTTGTTGGAAAATATAATACCATGAGGAATGCTCCTCATGTGAAAACGGAACATTTTCAAATATTTGATACGGCATTTGGGAATGCAAAGGCAGAGGGAAGCATAAGCATGGATGGACACTTGGGAATGATGGCTGCAGCGCAACCTTTTATATCTGGAGCAATTTCCAAAACAAATAATCTTCCAGAAAGTGCAACTGTTAAAGATATTTATGATTGTTATATTAAGGGGCATGAATTGGGACTTAAGGGAGTAACTGTT
>CAYWFA010000050.1:0-4163 GCA_964457815.1 Candidatus Woesearchaeota archaeon | reverse complement strand
CAATAACATCATATTTATGGTCAAGAAAAATAACTTCCACAGGAGTTATTCCTTTCTCCTTAAGTATTTCTTCCATAAATATCGCAGAAGTTATTCCATCTAAATCACTATCAGAGAAAATACCTACCCGCGATTTCTTGCTTATTTTTCCAAGAAAATCTTGGAATTTTTTTCTTTCTTCAGGTTTTATCATTTTTCTATTGTATCAAAATTTATTACAAGATTATCGTGTTTTCTATATGGTTTTTTATCGTTTGTTATTAATCCTAAATTTCTCAGATGTGTAATATACGTTGAAATTGTTGAAAGTTTATTATTAGTCAATTTTGCTATGTCTAAACTAGAGTTTTTACCATTGCAATATTTCAAGATGTCTAATTTTATTGAGTTCAAGCTTTTTGCATAATTATCGAAATCTTGATATTTTCTTATATACAAGGTGTCTTTTTTCTTTTCAATTTTTACATTTCTAACAATTTTTTTTATTTCATCAAAATATTTTATCAAATTAAATGTGATTATATCGCCTAATCTTTTAGAATCCTTAAATTCTCTTTTTAATTTTAATTCTTTCAAGGTAATTTTCTTCCCTTCTGAATCCAAAAAGGAATTCTCTCCTATAATCTCTTTTAATAATTCAAACAAATCATATATGAACGATTCAGTAAGCTCATTATTTTTAAGATAATCATTAACTATATTCTTGATTTCTGATTGCTGCATGTCTATTGAAGGAATTGTTGCATTTCTCTTGTTTATTATTATAGGAATACTTAATGGAGTTATTTTAGCAAATTCTTCAATTCCTTCTTTTTTAAGAATATCTTGTATTACTTTTTCAAATATCTTGGTGTAGATACATAGATATTTATCTGGTTTTGTTTCACATAATTCAGGGTATAATTCTTTAAGAAAATGACAAACAAGATAATCTGCTATAATATAATTAATCTTGGATATATTTAATTCTTCCAGTAAAAGATATTTCAATTCTTTACCCATAACCAAGTCATTAACACTTATATGAGAAAGAATTCTTTGAAACAAAGAAGAAATAAACTTGTTTTTAAACAGCCTATTCCAAGCATCACTTAAGTAAATTATCTTGTAATCCAAATCCAAATGCTTCATTAGTTTTTCAATAACTTCAACATTTTCATTCAATGTATCTAGTTTTGTTTTATTGATACTGTCAGTTTTCAATCTTTCATCTTCCAGAACATAACTATCCCAAACACAAATATAAATTTTTTTGGGGTTGTAAATCTTTTTTATTTCAATAAAATGAGCTAAATTATTATAGCAAAGTGAGATAGGGCTTATGTTTGTATAGATTATTGTCATATTAACTCCAAAAGTGTTTTAATTGATTTTCCAGTTCCTCTCCCAGCAAATACTCCTCTCATCCCTACTTTTTCTGCCCCTTCAACTTCCCAACTCTCATGCCCTACAAAGTAGCATTCTTTTGCATCTTTACCAGATTTCTTGATTGCAACTTCATAAATCAAAGAATCGGGCTTTCTTTTTCCAACTTCAGAAGATATAACTATTGTTGGAAAAAACCTCAAAAGATCAAACTCATTAAGCTCCCTTATCAAAGAATTATGGGTGGAATTAGTAATTATGCCTAAATCAAATCTTTTAGATAATTGAGGTATTGTATCCAAAACATCTTCTCTTAATTCATAATCATGGTTATTATGAGTGTAAATATCAATGTATTCTTTCTCTTTTTCAGGATTTATTGGAATTTCGAGTTTATTGAAAATTCCAGAAATAAACTTGCTCATAGGCCACTCATTATTTGGAAATTCCTTTCTATACTCCAAATACTCATCCTTTGTTTTATCAGAACTCTCATAAATCTTATTCAATCCAACCATTATTCCTTGTTCCAGTAAGCTTTTTCTCAACATATCATGAGCTCTCATAAGAGTTTCCTTGTTCTGAGTGTTATTTACAAGCACTCCTTCATAGTCAAAAAACATGTTTTCCATATATTTATCCTAGGTTCACAAATATATAAATCTTTTGATGAATTCGTGAACTACCTTTATTAATATCATCAAAGCTTTCGAAATCTATGGAAAGCAACATTTCAATTAAATCCATAAATGATTTTTATCGGGATTTACTTGGATATACTCTAAAAGAAACTTCTCTTAATTTGATTCAAGAAGATAAATGGGATTTGTTCTGCAAAAATTCAGGATACAATGCAAATTCTTCAGGAATTTATCTACCCAGAAATCAAACTGCAATAGTAAGACAAGGAAACCCTTTAAGTTTATTCCATGAATACTTTGGCCATGGATTATACTGCGAGTATTCAAAACCAGGCCAAGAACTAGTTAACTTGGAAAAAAAGCTGCTTGAGCAAGAAAAACAAGAATTCCGAGATAAACAGTTCACATTAAAGGATTTAAAAAAATTCAGGGAAAAATCAGAAGACTTCCAGAAATTAATTGAATTTAGAAAGAAAAATCTTATGCAATATGAATCTTTTGCAATCTGGACAGAATATCTTCTTTCAGAAAAATGTAATCTAAAAGAATCTTTTCAAAGAAAATACTTCTCTTTCAGCAAAAAAGATAATTCAGGGATAAGTTCTATCCCAAGTTTTTCAAAATTATATGGAGTCTTAGCCACATTTTATGAATTCAATCTTGCAAGAGTACAAGATGAAAAAAGATTATTACACATCTCTGAAGATATTTTTAAAACAAAATTAAATAGAACTCCACTTCTTTTACATTTTGGTTCAGGAAAACCTTTTTCAGATATTGATTTGTTTGTGATCTCCAATGAGATTAATTCAATGCACTCTAATTGGTTGGATATTAGGGCTTATAATTTAAAAGAAACTGAAGATAATATCAAATTATTAGAGCCTAAAATTACTTTTCCACTTTTTGAAGGTAAATTTATTTTTGGAGATAAAAATTATTGGAGAACTTTAAAAGAAAAAATTCTAAATCAAAAGATTACAGAGGAAGCTATCAGTTATAATTTAAATAAATACAATTATCATAAACAAAGATCTTTTGACAATTCAATTGGAAAATATTTGCAATATAAAAATTCACGTTCCTCTAAAATCTATTTATCAAATGCTCTTGCTATGAAACAATTTTACAAAGCTCTAACATTCAAGGAGCTTATCGACTATTCTCACAAGAGATTTTCGCATAGCGAAAAAATAATAGAGCTGAAAGGAGGTTTACAATAAAATGAAAAGCAAATTAGAGCAAGATTTAATGCTAGCAAAGAGAGTTCCATTAGAATTGAGAGTGTACTCTTTAGTTGACCTCTCAAAATTAAGTGCTGTTGCTTTGTATTCTGAGAAAGGGGATAAAGATAGCTATATAAAAAGCAATGATCGAAATCTTAATTTCTACAATTGGATACTTCCAAAAAATTTTGGGGAAACAGATTTTTATTTACAAGATGATGGAGAAACTCACAAAGAATTTAAAAAGAAGCTAAGATCTGGAGAAGCAACAGGTGGAACAATTTCTGCTGGAGGAAGTTTTTCAGCTGGTGGAGGATATTAAAATGACTTTAAAAGAATCTTATCCAAATGAATGGAACGAATTAATCAACAAGAAAGTTCCAAAAAAAGACATCAACAAATATCTTTTGAATTTTGTAGCAAAGCTAGTAAAAGAAGTTAAAGAAGGAAAAAGAGAAGACACAGATATAGGAGATGGATGGAGCATGGTTATAAATTTAGATGAAAAATACTACAAACTAAATCCAAACGTCTATGGTTTTCTCTTTAGACTAGGGGATTACGGAACTCAAGATTCTTTAGGGACTGGAACAAGCGAGTACGGAGATATGTTGTACACTCTTAATGAAGTGGAAAAAGAGTTAAAGATTGTTTTAGAAAAAGTCGCAATAAAATTGTAAACTTAATTTATTTAGGCTCTTTACAGAGCCTTCTTTATTTTTATTAATTACGCTTATATCAAAGCACTCATATAAATTTTATGTATCTTAAATAATACAAATATTTAAACAACCTGAGAATTATACATAATATCTAAAACAGCATATATATTATCAAAAATAAAGAAATAAAAATACATAAGATAACCTTTAAAAGGTGTTACTTTATAGTTACAATATGACAAACAAAATATGGAAAAATATCAAGAATT
>CAYWFA010000049.1:1869-4249 GCA_964457815.1 Candidatus Woesearchaeota archaeon | reverse complement strand
AGATTCATTGTAAATATGCAAAGGCTTCTTCATCTTCTTTTGATGCCCATGATTCAGATAATAGCTTTTCATCCCCCAGAAATCTTGCATTTTCCCAATCTTCTTTATCTAATTGTTCAAGTTCTTCAACTCTCTTTTGTACACATTTTCTGACAAATTCACTCCATTTTATCTCAGAATACCTTCTCATCTTTTTGTGAATTTCATCATCTATTGACAGTGTTATATTGGTCATGTTTTATTAAGTGAGCTCACTTATTTAAACTTTTTGGTATTATATTTTATATAAACAACTATTATTTTATCTTCTTATTTTCCCAACTTCTCAAGCTTAGGCCCTTCGCTCGTATCCAAGATTGTATAACCTTTTTCAAGAATTTCATCTCTTATCTTGTCAGCTTCCTGCCACTTCTTTTGGTTTCTGAATTCTTGTCTTTTATTCAACAATTCCTGCATTTTCTTGTCAACCTTGACTTCTTGTTTTTCAACTTCATCAAGCTTTAAACCAAAAACTCTGTCAAATTCCAAAATCAAAGTGTATTTTTCAGAATTATTTATTTTGCTGTCTCCAAGCATATTCCACATAACAGCTAAAGCCTTAGGAGTGTTCAAATCCTTGAAAACACTTTCTTGAAATTCTTCAAGATATTTTTTGGAGTGAGAGTCTAATTTGTTTAATTGAATTTTTTCAGGATTCTCTTGTTTTATTTCAATTATTTTATTTTTCAGCCTTTGCATGGAATTTCTAGCACCTTGAAGCAACTCTTCTCCAAAAATTAATCTTTTTCTATACTGAACTCCTAAACACAAATACCTGTAATCCATAGGATCAAATCCTTTTTCTTTTATTGAATCTAAATTGATTACATTTCCTAAAGATTTACTCATTTTTTCTTGTTCACCAAAAACCAAAAACTCGGAATGAACCCAATAATTCACAAATTTCTTTCCTGTTGAACATTCCGATTGAGCAATTTCATTTGTATGATGAATTGGAATATGATCAATCCCTCCTGTATGAATGTCAAAAGTGTTTCCAAGATACTTCATTGACATTGCTGAACACTCAATATGCCATCCAGGAAATCCTTTTCCCCAAGGGCTCTCCCATTCCATATCTCTTTTTTCATCTTCTTTAGAAAATTTCCACAATGCAAAATCAGTTTTGTTTTTTTTATCACCTAAATCTATTCTTTTTCCAGCTTGCAATCCTTCAATATTAAGTTTACCTAAATCTTTGTAATTTTTAAACTTGGAAGTATCAAAATAAATTCCATCACTTGTTTTGTAAGTATATCCTTTTTTTTCCAAAGATTTTACAAGCTCTATTTGTTGTTTGATATGGTCTGTTGCTTTACAAATTATATGCGGTTTCAAAATATTCAATTCTTTTTCATCTTGAAAAAACAAGTCAGTGTATTTCTTGGAAATGTCCCAAGCACTTAATTTTTCTTGTCTTGCAGATTTTTGCATTTTGTCTTCTCCTTCATCTGCATCAGAAGTTAAATGTCCAACATCAGTTATATTCATTACATGAGTTACTTTATATCCATAATATTCCAAAACTCTTCTTAAAGTATCTGCAAACAAGTACGCCCTCATGTTTCCAATATGAGCTCTCCCATAAACTGTTGGTCCACAAGAATACATTCCAATTTCCCCTTTCTTTATAGGTTTAATTTCCTCAACTTTTCTTGACAAAGTATTGAATATTTTCATCTCAGGTTTATTTTCTTTGATTTCCTTGTTTTTCTTTTTAGGTTCTTTAGCTTCTTGCTTTGTTTTTTCTTTTGCTGTTTTCTTGACTACCATTATATTATATTCTCAACATTATTTTTATACTTATTGATTAACAAAAACGTTAGATTTAAATTTCATAATCTTGTTGTATTCACATGAAAAAGCTTTGGATTACAGTTATTGCAATTGTAACATTAATAGTTCTTATTGGGGTTGGATTATTCATTCTATCAAAAGAACCAATAACGATTGACCCAGTTGAAGCATTTCTACCAGAATTATGTTCCAATAATCCTTACATTGTTTCAAGAGTTATAGACGGCGACACTTTTGAATTATGCTCAGGAGATACAATAAGATTGCTTTGTGTCGATACTCCTGAAAAAGGTGAACAAGGTTATGAGGAAGCCCAAGCTTTTTTAGAAGATTTATTGTTGTACAACGAAGTTGAATTAAAAGAATCTAATTATGATGGACCAAACACAGACAAATACAACAGATTACTGCGCTGGGTTTACATTTCCAACAGCACTACAGGTGAACAAATCTTGGTAAACAAATATCTTCTTGAAGAAGGTTATGGAGATATTCTTATAATTCCTCCAGAAACTTGCAATGAAGTAGCAGATTAAATTTTTCT
>CAYWFA010000049.1:0-1769 GCA_964457815.1 Candidatus Woesearchaeota archaeon | reverse complement strand
GAAGTAGCAGATTAAATTTTTCTATTTATTTTTCTCAGAAATCTCCACTCTTACACCAAGGAGTATTCAAACATTGTTCAAACAAATTAAACTTAACTCTTCTAGGAATTTCACCAACAACTTTCATTGCTGCACCTTCGACATCTCCTTGCTGATACTTCTCAAGTGCTTTATTGAATTTCCTTGCACTTATTTTCATTGCGAAATCACATTCTTTTTCTCCGGTTTCAACAACTTCTTCGGATTCATGATTATACTCCAAATAATAAACATTTTTGTCTATTATCAACTCCATTGAATCATATTCTGATTCTTCTATGAATTCCAGATATTTTTCTTGTTCATTAACTGAATTTACAAGTCCAGTTATCAACATATCAAGAAATTGCTTGTCCACGCTTTCTTTTTTAAACAAAGAACTTATGGAATTGCCAGTCATATTTATTTCCATTAAAACTGAAGCCAAGTACAACAACGCCATTAAAACAGCAACAATAATTATAACAATTAAAAGAATTTTAGCTCTCTTTTTCATTGATTAGTTAAAGCAATTATGGTTTTTAAAGATTTATTGTTTTTGATAACTTGATTTATCTCTTGAATTTCATTTATATTTAGAGAAGCAGTTCAAAAAAAGCTGAAAATCTTATTTTGAAAATTATTGTTGGGATGTAGAATAATTAATTTATCTTATTAATAGATTGGAACAGTTAGAATAGTAAAAATTACACCTAAAATTCCAAGAAAAAATGCAAACCAAGCTAATCTATTTCCATTTAATCCAGTTTTTATAGTATGAATTAATCCAAAAATACTAAATAGAATTCCAGAGATAAACAGAATATATGCAACTAATTTAATGAAAGAAGTAAGGTTATGAAATAAACCCTCAAGAATAGTTCCTGTAAAAATCATCCAAACAAAACCAAAAATTACGAATACAAAAGATAGTACAGCCATCCAAGAATATTTTCTTTCCACCATATGTCAAATAAGCAAACCTTATTTAAAAAAGTATTCAAAAACAGGAGTTTCAAGATTTTTTAAAACCCCGGGAGATTTTATATCCAATAGTTTGTTTCTTGTATTAATTTATCTGCAATTAAATGCAAAACCAATCCTACAACGAAAAAGATAATTGTTGAAATAGATGACGCAAATGTTTTTTTGTTGATTTTCTTGAAACTATACAACAAAACAAATACCAACCAAACAACAAGCACAATCATCAACCAATTAAATGGATTATGACTGAATGCTGCAATAGGAGAAAACCATGAATTAGTCATTATAATCCCTGGATCTAAAGATTTTTGTTTAAGTCCTGTTACTCCAAAACTAATCAAGTCCGGAATTAAATGTCCCAGCCCAAAAGCCGCACCATAATACCATTTTTTAGAAAAAATCCAAACACTTATTCCTACAACCAATACAATTATCAAATGAGTCGTTAAACCTGCCATCACTATACTTATTCTGTAAGGTTTTTAAATTTTTAATTAAATGGATTTTCAATTAATCAAACATAAAAATAAAAGAAAAAACAGCGAAAAAATAAAAAATAAAATTTGTCGGCTTATCTTCTTCTAACCACAAAGAATGCACCTAATGCTCCTAAAGCTGTAAGTACTCCCACAACAACTCCGAATTCTGGAACTAATGGAACATTAACAATTCCTACATCTAGTTGTATTCCACAAGGTATTTTCCAAGTCATATCAACTTCGCCTTCATTATCTCCTGTTAATTCATTATAAGTTGCATGTACA
>CAYWFA010000048.1:0-4292 GCA_964457815.1 Candidatus Woesearchaeota archaeon | reverse complement strand
TGTAAGATGTGAATTTAAAGAAGCTGGAAGACAAACTAATTGTGTATGTGCTAATCCTTCAACTGAAGAGGAAAAGAGAATTATTGATATACTGAATAAAGCAGCTTATAGAGGGGGATTAGGTGTTGGAAGTGATAAATCCTGTGATGAATATTGCCAGTCTTTTGGTGAGACTTGTATCTTAGGACAATTCAGAGTAACAGATAATTCAGCATATAACTCAGAGGTTGTAAGATGTGAATTTAAAGAAGCTGGAAGACAAACTAATTGTGTATGTGCTAATACTCCTTCTTCTTGCACAGACTCAGATAAAGGAATAAATTATTATGTTAAAGGGTATTTAGTGGATTATGCTCATAATGCAAATTATTATGATGTTTGCACAAATTTAGAAACAACAGACCTTAGCAAGGGATATACTCCAACTAGCGAGGGAAAAATACTTGTTGAGTATTATTGTGGAGAAAAGAATTATCAATATTCTGCTTATGAATGTCCTGGAGGATGTTTTGATGGAGCCTGTATAGGTTCTCCTGAAGGAGAAACCGGAGATGCAGGTTCAAACACAGGTCCAACTTCAACAAATCAAACTCAAAACCAAACTCAACATTCTGGAGATACAGGAGCTAATTGTGAATTTGGCTGTATGATGGATGGCAAGTGTTATCCTTTTGGATACAGAAAATCAAGACAATTCTGTCATGAAACCAACGAATTTGTTCCTCAAACAATCAATGAAGCTTACTGTGAAAATAGCTTTGAATGCAGAAGCAACCTTTGTATTGACGATGAATGTGTTAACCAAGGAGTTTTCAAGAAAATGATGAATTGGTTCAGAAATTCTTTTGGTAGAAATAAATAATTTCTTTTATTATTTGTATCCTTCAGGCTTTTCAAAATTATTGTTCTTCAATGCTTTTTCAACATACTTTGGATTCCAACCATTAATTTCAAGCAAAGTTCTGGTTTGGGTGTAATTATATCCTGAAGCCTTTGCTTTTTTAACCCACTCATTTAATCCAGGCATAACTTCCTGTTCTTTCTTTTTATTTTTTCTTTTTTTAGACACAAAGTTGATAACAAGAACAATTAAAATTATTGCAGCTGCAAGAATCAATGCAAAAATTAAAGGATTTTCAAGTATGTAATCAATCATAGTATATTCAATTAAACAGGTTTTTTATAGGTTTTCCTTGTTTTCAAGTCATATTTGAAGTAATTTGTATCTTTATAGTAGTAATATACAGAAATCTTTATAAAGGCAAGTCTTTTCAATTTTTCATATTAAACACAAGGGGTAAAACAAAATGAACTATTATTATGACAAAGACGGAGAAGTAATACTTGAAACATATCAAGAAATGTTTTACAAAATGAATTTAATGCGTGAAGACTCCAAAAAAGAGTACGAACAAAAAAATCCAAGCCTGCTCAACAATTCTGATAAAAGCAAATTAAAAAAGATTCTTGATGATGATACCAAAGAAAAATTAAAGCAAAATTAATTTCTTTTTTTCTAAATTTGGTTATCAATCAATAATTTCTGGTGTTTACTCCATTCTTTATCTGGATTTTTCTTCACATATTCCGTCCAAAAATCTATAAAGTTAAGTCTTTCCTGGAAGTTTTTTTCCTTTTCTTTTTCAAGTTCTTTCAAATCTACTTTAATATCTTTTATGCTTCCCATTTTCTATAAATCTCCTTTTATCATTAACACCAAGCTTCTCAATTGAATAATCCAATTCTTCTTTATTAATTTTATCTTTAAATAAATTATAAAGATATCTGGCATCTTCAAGATCTTTCTCACTTCCAAGATGTAATTTGTATGCCACTTGCAATTCTAATGGAGAAATAAATAATATTTTCCCTCCTATAATTACTTTAATTTTATTCTCATAAGCAAATTTCTCTATTTCATTCTTCATAATTTTAAATTTCATGTTTGGGATTGGCATATTTTCTTTTGAAAATCTTATTGCATGTTCTTTAAGCATATCAAATGCCTCATTTACATCTGAGGTGTTTATACACCAAAAATCATTATCAAGCAATTTCTTCCATATATCTTGAAATTCTTTTTTTGGCATAAAAGGAATAAGTAAATCAACATCTTCTGTCATCCTGGACCTGCCAAAAAGAATTGAAACATATCCAGAAACAACAACATACTCATCGAGAAGTTCTGTAAATTCCAAGACAAATTTATCTAAATTATTTAATTCTTTATCTAATATTATCTCCTTCTTATCTGTGACGTATTCCATTAAATATTAGATACCTTGTTCTTTATGTATTTTTCTATCTTTTCTTTACTTTTTCTTACCTTTATATTCCAAAGAATTCAGTTATAATCATAAATATAAATCCTCCAAGAAACAAGCTAAGAATATTATTGATAAAACTTAGTTTCATAGATTCCTTAAAAGTAATTTCTTTTTTTATAAAAAAGTAGATCAATCCCCCTTCCAATAAAACTACAAATATTTCTCCTATTGTAAAAAGCAGGATTGTATTCAAGAGAAAAGTAAGTATAAACCACAATATTGGCAAAGAAATTAAATTAACAATTAAAATTATCTTCAATATTCTTTTTGGTTTATTTTTCTTTTTAAGAAAATAACTTCTTGTGAATATAACCTCTATGATTATTGTTAATAATAATGCAAATAAAAAGTAAATAAGTTGATCTAAAGAAAAAACAGGAGTATCATCTTTAATTGTTATTGTTTTATCTGAATTAAGGTTTGCTTCATATATATAATCGTATCTTTTTATTCCGCTTTTTAATTCAAATTCTTCAGATTTGTATAAAATAGGTGTTATGCTTCTATTAGGGTTTCCATAATTTCCATAGGCCGGATACAAAATTGCTATCTTTGTTGGTAATCCATAAAACCAAGATTTGCATTCTTTATTCTTATAAATTGTATAATCGCAGTAGAAACATGACCGGTATTCTTTATTATCTAATATCTCTTTTATATAAGGATAATCTTTGTTCATAGAAATAGTATTATCAAAAGTTTCTGCCCCGGCCATAAAAACATCATAACATATCAATACATTATCAGAGATATTTTCTCCATTTTGTTTAATATCCAAAGTTAGAGTAGGTTTCCTTCCAATATCTGCAGATATAAAACTTAAGAGAATCACAAATAAAAATAATGAAGCAAATAAAATTTTATTTTTCATTTTTTCTTGGCTTTTTTCTTTTCAGATTTCTTTTTACTTGTCTTCTTCTTGTTTGAAGTTTTCTTGTTGTTCTTGTTTGACTTCTTTTTTGTTTTCTTCTTTGCCTTAGGCCCCGTGTTTTTTCTTGAAAACAATCCAACCAATTTATCATCCAATTTTTCTTCAGGAGGACTTCTTTTTAATTTCTGATTTAATGTGCTTCTTCTTAAAATATCTTCAATTTGTTCTGATAAAGTAAACATGTTTTTCTTTGCCCTTTTTTCCAAAGCATCTCTTAATTCTTCATCTAAAAATATCATAATTGAACTGCTTTCTTTTAAATTAATTTCAGCATCTAAAGCCTGTTCTTGAAGTTCTTTGTTTATTTCTTGATGTTCTTGAATTGCTTTCTTCATGGCTTCTTTGGTATCTATTTTAACAGGTTTTTTCACAGGTTTAACTGCTTTCGGCTTTTTCACTTCTTCATCCATTTCTTTTGTTCTGTCTGCTTCTCCATCTATCCTGTAAAACGCTTTAATTATTTCAGATTCAGGCCAGTTTTTTTCAATAAGACTCTGTTTGATAACATCGTCTCTGAAACCTCTTTTTCTGGCTTCAAGAATGTAATCTATGTATTGTTGTAATTCCATTTTAGTTTTTTGCTTTATTTGCTAATCCTTGTGTTATGAATAACAATGAAATGAAAAGGGTAATTATTGAGTTTTCACCTGTAATAGCCCGTATTAAAGTACGTGTTGAAATTGATTGCCCAGTTAAAATTATGTTACCTATCTTTTCTATTTGATCCCCTGAGCCTGTAGGAATATTGGTTGCAGAATTTCTAATTATTGAATACGAATAAATTAAACCAAAAATACCCGCAATCAACAAAACTATACCAATCCATAATTGCAATTTTCCTATTGTTTCTTTTTTCATTTCTTTCCTCCTTTCACACTTCCAACATAAACTTTCTGAACTGCAAAGCTTTTGTAAATTCCTTCAAGAATATCAGTTCCAGCATATCCTGCTAAAAGTGACAATCTATAATCAAAATTAAAAATCAATCCTGTAAATATCCCTATAACCACTGCAACTCCAACGGTTATTGCATA
>CAYWFA010000047.1:398-4521 GCA_964457815.1 Candidatus Woesearchaeota archaeon | reverse complement strand
GATTAAAAGTGAATTTGAAAAGTGAATTTCCTATAGAAGAATCTTATATTTCTGATTTAATTTAAACAATTAGTTCAAGAACAACAATTTTTAAAAACACTACTCATTTAACCCCCTTATGGGTGATTTTATTCTTGGTATTGATGAAGCTGGAAAAGGGCCTGTTATTGGTCCAATGATTATTGCAGGATGTCTTATTGATCAAGCAACAGAAAAAGAATTCAAAAAATTAGAAATAAAAGACAGCAAAGAACTCACACCAAAAAGAAGGGAATTTCTTGCAAAAATAATAAAAGAAAAAGCTGAAACCTTTGAAATAGTAATAATTCAACCCAAAGAAATTGATGACAGCTTAAACTCTGGAACAAATTTAAATCATCTGGAAGCAATAAAAATAGCAGAAATAATAAATAAAATAAACAAAGGCTACAAAAAAATAAAAGTTGTAATTGATTGTCCTTCAGTTGGGATAGCGAAATGGGCAGATTCCTTGAAAATGAAAATAGAAAATTTATCTAATCTTGAAATAGTTTGTGAACATAAAGCAGATAAGAATCATATTGCAGTTTCAGCAGCATCAATACTTGCAAAATCCGTAAGAGAAAAAGAAATGGATAACTTAAAAGAAAAACACGGTTCGGAGATAGGCTCAGGTTACACTTCAGATCCAACAACAATACGATTTTTGGAATTACATGCAGATAATCCAAAAATATCAACTATTTTCAGAAAAACTTGGGAAACCTGGAAGAGAGCTTCAGAAAAACTAATACAAAAAAAATTACTTTAAAATATCTTATATTAATACTTAAAAACTCAAAAAACTTCAAATTCTAGAGGTTGTTTTCAATGGCATATATAAAAAAATTGGTGATGCATGGTTTCAAAAGTTTTCCAAGAAAAACAGAAATTCCATTTACTTCAGGAATCAATGTAGTTCTTGGACCAAATGGAAGTGGAAAAAGCAATATTTCAGACGCATTATGTTTTGTTTTAGGAAGATTAAGCATAAAGTCTATGCGTGCAGCTAAAGCAAGAAATTTAATTTTTCTTGGAACAAAAGCAGCTTCCCCGGCAAAAGAAGCAATTGTAGAACTAGTATTTGACAACACAGACAAAACTTTTTCAATTGAATCCGATGAAATTTCAATTAAAAGGATAGTAAGGTTAAACGGACAAAGTATCTACAAAATAAACAATGAAACAAAAACAAGACAGGAAGTTCTTTCACTTTTAGCTCAAGCAGGCATAGACCCAAATGGTTTCAATATAATTCTTCAGGGAGAAATACAAAATTTTGTAAGAATGCACACAGAAGAAAGAAGAAAAATAATAGAAGAAGTTTCAGGTATTTCAATATATGAATCAAGGAAAGAAAAATCTCTTAAAGAATTAGACAAAACCGAAGAAAAACAAAAAGAAGTTTTTTCAATATTAAGAGAAAGAACTGCTTATTTAAATAACCTTGAAAAAGAAAGACAACAAGCTTTGAAATACAAAAAACTTGAAGCAGATATAAAAAAATTCAAAGCAAGCATCCTGCAAGTGGATATAATTAAAAGAAAAAGTCAACTAAAAAATATCCAAGAATCAGTTACCAAAAAAAACAAGGAAATAGAAAAAATAAAACAAGATATTTTCAAATTAACAGAAAGCATAAAAAACTCTGAAGAAAAAATAATAACAATCAATAAAAAAATTCAAGAATCAACTGGTTTAGAACAAGAAAAATTAAATCAGGAAATAACTTCTTTAAGGGCAGATATTGCAGGATTAAATGTAAAAATAGAAAACAGCGAAAATAAATTGTCTTCTCTTTCAAAGCAAAGATTAGAAATTCAAGATTCTATAAGAAAAGATGAACTTGAATTAAAAGAACTTCAAAATGAATCGCCTACTCTTTTAAAAAAAGAAAAGGAAATTGTAAACAAAAAAACAGAACTTGAAAGTCTTGAAGAAAAAAGAAAAAGGTTTTACACTCTTAAATCTGAATTAAAAGCAATAAAAGAAAAATTTGAAGATAAAAAATCTGGATTGCAAAGCTACGAAAATGAATCAGAGTTTTTAGTTAAACAAATAGAATCTCTTTCAGGACAATTATTTGATAAAAGAACCTCTTCTGAAATTCTTGATGAATTAAAATCTTCTTTATCCCAAAAGAAAAACATGTTGGAGAATTTAAACAAAAGACAAATTGAACTTGATAAAATTTCATTTTCAAGCGAAAAAGAAATTGAAAAAGAAAATAAAATAACAGAAACTATTTCTAAAATGGATATTTGTCCATTATGTAAAAGCAAAATAACCAAAGATCACATAGAAAACATTCACAAGGAAATTTTTCCAAAGGTTCAATCTCTCAAACAAGAACTTGAAAATTCAGACAAGGAACTTGCACAAATAGGGATGAAAAAAGAAATGCTCTCTGAAGAAATAGAAAAATTAATTTCAGAAGTTTCCAAAAGAGAAATGGACTTAATAAAAATAAGCAATATAAATGAAAAGAAAAATGCAATAAAAAGTCTCAACGATAAAATAATAATCTCAAAAAAAGAATTACTTGAAATAGAAAAATTAAAAAATAATCTTGAAAGAGAATTAGAGGATAATTCAAATGTTGAACAAAAATATGAAACTGCAAGAATTGAACTTCAAGAAATTTCTTTACGTACAAAAGAAAATGTAAACTCAGAAATTTCTTTCAAGCAAAGAGAATATGAAAGACTGAAAATTTCTTTGAAACAAATATCCAGAGATGAAGAAGATATAACAGAAGAACTCAAAGGATTCAAGAAAAAATTTCAAGAAAAAGACAAGTTGCTTGAAAAAAAGAAAATTCAAGAACAAGAATTAATTGAAAAGTTTCAAGCAATGATAAAAGATAGAGATGAACTACAAGCAAAAATAAGAAAAGAAGAACAAGATTCTCTTATAAAAAAGAATTTTATTTACAATATTGAACAAGAAATAAACAATATAAAAATAGACAAGGCAAGAATAGATGCAGAAATTGAAAACCTTGAAATGGAAATGCTTAACTTTCCTAATGTTGAGTTAATTAAAAGTTCAAGAGAATCTTTAAATGAAAGATTAATTAAGCTACAGGAAGCTTTTTCTCAAATAGGTCCTGTGAATCTTCGTTCTGTTGAAGTTTATGATGAAATTAAAAAAGAGTACGATTCTGTAAATGAAAAAGCTAACAGTATAACCAAAGAAAAAGAAAGCATATTAAAAATAATTCATGAAATAGACATCAAAAAGAAAAAAGTTTTCCTTAAAACTCTTCAAGAATTAAATGAAATCTTTTCCAGAAATTTTGCACAAATTAGTTTGAAAGGAGAAGTATCTTTAGAGCTTGAAAATCCAAAAGAACCCTTTGAAGGAGGGGTTGGAATATTAGTTAAAACAGGACATGGAAAATACTTTGACGTTACATCTCTTTCAGGAGGAGAACAAACAATGGTTGCACTTTCATTAATTTTTGCTATACAAGAATTAAACCCTTACTGCTTCTATATTCTTGATGAAATTGATGCAGCATTAGATAAAAGAAACTCTGAACGTCTGGGAGGCCTCCTCAGAAAATACATGCAAAAAGGACAATATATAGTTATTACTCACAATGATGAGGTTATAACCAACGCAACAAACCTTTACGGGCTTTCTATGCATGATGGTGTAAGTAAAGTTGTGAGTTTGAAGGTGTAACATTTTTAAAGAACCATTTCTTAGGTTATTAATGGGAGAATTAGAAAGAAGTGAGCAAGGTTTCCTTAACCCAGAATGGAAAAAGTTCATTCTTCCAGTATTTTTAATAATCTTATTTGGATACCAAACCCATATTTATTTCTCACTGGGGAATTTTGGTGATGAAGCCTATTGTTATTCAGTTCAACAAGTAAAATTAATTGAAAAATATTCTGAAGAAAATAATACGGGATTATTAACAGAAACAGCTAATGAACTGCAATCCCAAATTTTTTACTTGGACAGGAAATATAATTTAGATGCTTCTGAAAGCGGTGTATTTTATATCAGTTCTTCTATCTCTAAGATATACCCTTTCTTTCCAGTATCTTGTGAAGTTCCAATTAACCCAAATAAATTCTGCAGATATTATTTT
>CAYWFA010000047.1:0-388 GCA_964457815.1 Candidatus Woesearchaeota archaeon | reverse complement strand
TTCTCTATTAGCAATGCCTTTCTTACTTCTTCAATATTATTTTACTAGGGAAAGTTATGATTGTACTTTAGAGATGTATAACATTACTTCTGGCAACATCATTTTTTCTGTATTTGATTTAAACATTCCAGAATACAAGAAAGTATCAAATCTTGTAATTATATTACATTTTATTCTTATATTTATATGGGGTTATTTAATCTCTGCAGTTATCCTCTTTGCATTTAGAGGAATAAAAAGAAAAATAAAGAGTAGTTAATCTGAGAGTTTAACTATCTCATCATTCCAAATCTCTTGTTCTTCTCAGTCATCTTAATAAAATAATTCAGCTTTTTTCTGAATTCTTCTTCGCTTCTTTCCCTATATCCATCTATATATGCAACTCTGA
>CAYWFA010000046.1:0-4566 GCA_964457815.1 Candidatus Woesearchaeota archaeon | reverse complement strand
AATTATCTTGAAAAACAACAAGCAGATTGAGAAATCAAGAACAAGGTTTGGGATAAATACCACAAAAATTAAACCGCATATAAATATTGTTTATCCCTTTGAACTCAATGAAAAAATTGTTGAAGATATTATCAAAAACAGCTTAAAAGATGTCAAGAAATTTCATTTAACTTTAAAAGGTTTAAAAAAATCTGCTAAAGGATATTATCTTTATTTGCTAGTCAACAAAGGAAAAGCAGAGATTATGAAAATATATTCCAGATTACATTCAAGCGAGCTAAGCAAGTTCAAAAACAAAGACATGCCAAAATATATTCCTCATTTAAGTTTAGGCAATTTCAAAACAAAAAAAGAATTTGATTCAGCCTTCAAAGAAACCAAAGAAAAAAAACTTGAATTTAAATCAAAAGTAAATTCAATACAACTTGTTACATTAAACAAAGATTATTCCATAAAAAAGATTAAAAATTTCAAATTAAATTAGATTTCACTTTTTCTTCTTTCCAAACTTCCACATCGTCCAATAAGCTATTACAGTTACAGCTTGTCCAATTATATAAGCATAAGCAATACCCATTAATCCATATTGCTTAAGCAAGATTAAACTTAACCCCAAAATTATTGTTACACTCACTACGCTTGCAATAGTTATTCCCATTACCCTCTTCTTAACTTTAAACACACTTCCAAACACACTGTTAACTGCAACTAGTATTGCACTTGCAGTCATCACCTTCAAGAAATTCAATCCTTGAGCTGAATATTGCTCACCAAATGCTTCAAGTACGAAATGTCCAAACAAAAATGTGAGCAGTATTGCAGGAATCAATAAAAGTGCAATAATCCAAATTGATTTATGCACATTCTTCTTCAATGTTTTTTGATTGTTGCTTCCTTCAGCAAAAAGTGAACTTGTTGTTGCACTTGATATCACAAACAGCAAACTCACAATCTGCATTGCCATAAAATAATAAGCAGTTGTTTCAGGATTCAATATGTTTGTTATAATTAAAGGCATCAATGTTGTTGTTAATCCTCCAATAAATCCTGCAAGATACAACACAAAAGAATATTTTCCTATCTTTGTTATAACATCATCATAAAACACAAATCTTGGTTTGTAATGGAATTTGTAAATCAATACCAAGAATACAACTCCAAACCCAATAAATGCAGCACTCATATATGCCCCAAATATTCCAAATGCTCCAACAATTCCTAAAGCAATAAACACAAAAGGAAATCCAAGTTTCAACACACTGAATATTGTATTCTTAAGAAGTATGAATTTAGCACTTCTAAATGCCATAAACACACTCTCAATAATAGAACTCATAGAATAAATAGCAACAAAAAATATGAATGCAAAGCTCAGTATTATATTATGCTTAAGAAACATTAAACTAGGAGAGAATTTTTCTAATCCAAGCAAGAATACGCAAGAAACAATTACAGCTACCAAAGCTACAATTGTAAAACAAGTATTGATTTTCTTGTTTTTTTCCTTGGATGTTGGAAGGTATCTAACTAATCCGCTGTTGAGGCCCAACACAGAAATACTTGCAATTAAACCCATAACTGAAATCAATGTTGTTGCTAAACCAACATCTTCTGCAGCAAACAATCTTGCACAAATCAACCAAAAGAAAAACCCAAACCCAGCCATAACCCCCGAGCTCACCATCAAGTATATAGAATTCTTGTAAAGAGAATCACCCATTATTTGATTGTATTTGTCTTTCAGAAAACCATTCCCAATGGTTTTCTCTTTTGATTTAGTGTTTTTTGCTTTACTTTTATTGGTTTTCTTCATTTTCTTTTTCATTTTACTTGATTATTTATTGAATTCTTTTTCTTGTTTTTCTTTTGCAATATAACTCTTCCTTTTTCAACTTTTATTTCAACGTCTTCTCCATACTTTATACCTGATTCTTTCAGAATAAGAGGAGGAATATTTACAATATACTTGTAATAATCCTTATTATTATATTTTCTTAAAAATCTTTTTTGTATTTTCATATTTTTAAAAGAATATTTTTATATATAAATCTTGAGGCACCCAAAGGTTTATATATTTAGGCACCTCAAATATATAATGAAAATTAAATTTCTTGGTATAGGTTGGAAAACCAAAATTTCACTTAAAAGAGCAACGTATTCTATATCAATAAACAAACTAGTTGCAGAAGGGAATTTATTGGAAAAAGGAGAAGAATTACATTCTTATCTTGCAGAAGATGAAAAAGAGAGAAAGATAATCATAATCTATTTGGACAGAAAAAAGAAAAATAGGTAAATAACAAGAAATATATAAAAAATTAAATACCAGATTATCATTAATTAAACATGGAAGAAAAAGAAGAGACTCATATAGCAATATTTAATGGAAAGTCCATAAGAAGAAAGTTAATTCAAGATAAGTGGTTTTTCTCAGTTGTTGACGTTGTTGGAGTATTGGCAGATAGTGAGAACCCTAGAGACTATTGGTATAAGATGAAAATTAGAGAAAAAGAGTCTAGTAACATTGAGTTGTCGACATTTTGTCTACAACTGAAATTAAAATCAGGAGATGGTAAAGATTATTTAACAGACTGTGCAGATACAGAGGGCATATTCAGAATAATCCAGTCAATCCCCTCTAAAAAAGCAGAGCCATTCAAAAGATGGCTTGCAAAGGTAGGTTATGAAAGAGTTCAGGAAATAGAAAACCCTGAATTAGCACAAGAAAGGATGAAACAATTATATCAACAAAAAGGATATTCTAAAGATTGGATTGAAAAAAGATTGAGAGGCATAGCAATAAGGCAAGAACTTACAGAAGAATGGAGAAATAGAGAAATAAAACAAGAAAAAGAATTCGCAATCCTAACAAATGAAATAAGCAAAGCAACTTTTGGAAAAACAGTAGAGGAATATAAAAGATTAAAGAACTTAAAAAGAGAGAACCTGAGAGATCATATGGATGATTTAGAGTTAATATTTACAATGCTTGGAGAAGCATCAACAACAAGGATAGTAAAAGTAAAAGATGCTAAAGGATTTAAAGAGAATCAGATGGCTGCAAAACAGGGTGGAGAAGTTGCTGGAAATGCCAGAAAAGAATTGGAGCAAAAGACAGGAGAGAGTATACTGACAGAAGAAAATTTTTTGGATATTCCTGAAAAACTTAAGAAAAAAAGAAAGAAGATGCTTGAAAATACTTCTGAATTAATTGTTTAAAATTTAGTGGAATTACTTCCTATTATGCCCCTACAAAAACATGCACACCTGTTATTTAAGTTGATTTTTATTTAATAATTTTATGTCAGAAAGCCAATCAAGATATAGCATTGTTGAAAGATTAACTCAAAAG
This sequence comes from Candidatus Woesearchaeota archaeon, assembly GCA_964457815.1. Lineage (GTDB taxonomy): Archaea > Nanobdellota > Nanobdellia > Pacearchaeales > GW2011-AR1 > MWBV01. The sequence goes on along the minus strand of CAYWFA010000046.1, from coordinate 1,214 downwards.
AAACTGGAATTAATATCAGAGAAATCTAATTTAGATGAGGAACTCAAAAGGAAACAGCAGAAAGTAGAACAACTGAAGAAAGATTTGATGGATTGGGAAAAAGATATTCAAAAAGATAATGAAAGAGTTAAAAGGTTAAAAGAAAGAGAGATAGAACAGGCAGAGATATCTCATGAAAATGCTAAACAAAGAAAAAATACAAGAGAAAAAGCATTTGATGAACAAATAAATACAATTGAATTGGCATTACAAAGAATAGAGGAAATAAGTAAAACCTCTCCAACAATTCAAACCTGATAAGCTTTAAAAATAAAAAAAGGCCATGTGCCGAGCAGTAAAATTGAAAAAAATATACAAAGCCATGTTGCTGTATCCTTAAAAGGTTAATTCATTGCACTAGCTGCATTTACTATTTATGGCTGTCTTAGATAGCCAGTATATTCAAGATGACCCCAAAAGAAGCAAAGAAAAAGTATGGAAAAAATAATTTCAAGAAAATGCAGAAGCATTTAAACGGAATAACAGTGTCAATTAATTCAAAAACAGGTGAAATAAACATTCCTGAAAGAGATTTAGAAATAGCTTACGATATGATAACCAAAGGATCAAGTAATCTTGCTTGGGATTAATTAAAGCTTCTTACGATAAATTCAAGTTATTCAAAAGTGATTAAATAATTCAATTCTTTTTCAATAATATTTATAAACATAAATATCTTAACCCACATATGAAAAAGAGAGGTATTGTGTTTGTTTTAATATCTTTAATTTTAATTTTGTCTGTTTTCTCATTTGTTTCTGCTGGAATGTTTTCAAGCTTGCTTCGTAAAACTCAAGTAACAGGCGAAACAATTGAATCTGCTTGTTCAGACAGCGATTACGGAAAAGATTATTTCACAAAAGGAACAATTATAGGAGGAGGAGTTTCTTTTGTTCAATATGATTATTGTTTAGTTTTAACTTCAACTGGTCAAACAGATGTTACATCTTGTGATGCATCAAATCCTGACTGCAGATTACATGAATTTTATTGTGAAAATGGAATAAGAAAAGGTGTGAGAGTAAGTTGTGATTATGGGTGTTCAAATGGGGCTTGTTTACCTGAACCAACTCAAGAATGTGCTTCAAATGCCGATTGTCCTTACATTCCTGGCTACGAAACCAAGTGTGTGGATGGAATTTGTTTGTTGGTTGAAAATTCATGCACAAATTCAT
>CAYWFA010000045.1:0-4662 GCA_964457815.1 Candidatus Woesearchaeota archaeon | reverse complement strand
GAGAATGCGGCTATAAAAGATAAGACACATCCAGAGGATTATACAAAAAAATCTGCTGCAAATTTTATGAAGCAACAGAAAAGTTTGGGATTTAGTTATGATTGGTCAAGGGCTGTTAATACTTCAAATCCTGATTTTTATAAATGGGACCAATGGATTTTTCTTAAGATGTTTGAAAAAGGAATTGCTTACAGAAAAAAAGCTCCTGTTAATTGGTGCTCTAAATGTCAGAGTGTTCTTGCAAACGAACAAGTTCATGATGGAAAATGTTGGAGACATGAAGATACCGAAGTAGAAATAAAACATTTAGAACAGTGGTTTCTTAAGATAACAAACTATGCGGATGAAATACTTGAAAGTATTGATGCTTTGGATTGGCCAGCAAAAACAAAGGCTATGCAAAAAAATTGGATTGGAAAATCTCATGGAACAGAAATTGATTTCGAGATAGATGGAAAAAAATGGTTGATTTTTACAACACGTCCAGATACTTTGTTTGGAGTTACATTTATGGTTGTGAGTGCCCAACATTCAAGATTATTTGAGCTGGTAGATGAAAAACATAAAAAAGAAGTTGAAAAGTTTCTCAAGAAATTGAAATCAGTAAGTGAAAAAGAGCTGGAAGATATGGAGAAAGAAGGAGTATTTACAGGAAGTTATGCAATTCACCCGTTAACAAAGGAAAAAATTCCTGTTTATGCAGGAAATTTTGTTGTTGCGGATTATGGTTCTGGAATGGTTATGGCTGTTCCTGCACATGATCAAAGAGATTTTGAATTTGCAAAAAAATACGAAATCCCAATAAAAGTTGTCGTTGATCCTATTGGGCAAGAAATTGAATTTTACGAAAAAATGACTCATGCTTACACTGAAAAAGGTAATCTTGTAAACTCAAAAGATTTCGATGGATTGAACAATGAAGAAGCAAAGAAAAAAATAACAGAATATCTGGAAAAGAAAGGTTTAGGAAGAAAGGTTGTTAATTTTAAATTAAGAGATTGGCTTATTTCAAGACAAAGATATTGGGGAACTCCAATACCAATTGTATATTGTGAAAAATGTGGGGCTGTTCCAGTGAATGAAAAAGATTTGCCTGTTAAACTTCCAAAAGAAGTTAAATTTGGAGAAGGAAATCCTCTTTCAACAAATGAAAAATGGATAAATGTTAAATGTCCTAAATGTAATGGCAAAGCAAGAAGGGAAACAGATACAATGGATACCTTTGCCAACTCTTCTTGGTATTTTTTAAGATATTGTGACAACAAAAATGATAAAGAAATATTTGACAAGAAAAAAGTACAATACTGGATGCCAATAGATCAATATATTGGAGGTGCAGAGCATGCATGTATGCATCTTATTTATTGTAGGTTTTATACAAAGTTTTTAAGAGATTTAGGGTTGTTGAATTTTGATGAACCTATTAAAAAATTATTTCATCAAGGAATGCTTCACGGAGCAGATGGAAATAAGATGTCTAAGAGTTTGGGAAATGTAATTGATCCTTTAGAAATAATCAAAGATTATTCTGCAGATTCTTTGCGGCTTGCTTTAATGAGTTTTGCTTCTCCGGATTCAGATACAAATTGGGATGAGAAAGTTTTAGCAGGAAGTTATAAGTTTATTAAAAAGGTGTATGGATATTTTCAAGAAGTAAAGATAGTGAAAAAATCGGATGCAAAGATAGAAAGTAAACTCAACAAAACAATAAAAGAAGTTACAAATCAAATTGAGAATTTCAAATATAACCTTGCTATAATTAAAATTAGAGAATTATTTAATAGCCTTCCTGATAAATGTTCGAAAGATGTTCTAGGAAAAAGTTTGAAATTATTGAATCCTTTTTGTCCTCATGTAACAGAAGAACTTTGGCACAAGATAGGAAATAAATCTTTTATTAGCCTTGAGAAATGGCCAGAATGTGATGAAAAGAAAATTAATTCAATTTTTGAAAAACAGGAAGAAGCAATGGAGAATATTGTTGCAGATATTTTGAATATTCAAAAGATTGTTGAATCAAAAGGAGAAACAAAAAATAATGTATATGTTTATGTTCTACCTAATGAAAAAGAGTTTTATGATGCTTCTCAAATAAGTTTAAGAGTAGGAAAAGAAATTAAGGTATTTGCAGTTAATGATTCTAATAAATATGATCCAAAATCTATTTCAAAAAAGTCTAAGCCATTTAAACCAGGAATTTATTTTGAATAATTTTAAGATATTAATGAATAATCAGGTTTTTATATCTTGATTTCTTGTGTCTTATATGAAGAGGGAGAAGGTAGGTTTAAGTTATTCAAAGATTCTTTACAAGTCTACTTTTCAAAAAAAATACTGGCTTTGGACGGTTTTTGTTGTTTCTTTGCTTGTTTTGTTTTCAGGAGGATTTGGATTGTTTCGTTTGATTCAGAATAGTTATGATGATAATTCTTGGGGAGAAGGATATTGTGGAGATGGAACTGTTTATGAATCTTGTTCAGTTGTTGAACCTTATTTTTGTTCGGAAGGTAAATTAATGGAATTAGCTTCTGTTTGTGGTTGCCCAGAAAATTTTTATTTGGAAAATGAAAGTTGTTTTCCTTCAGATTACAATATTTCCAAGACTGTTTCTTTGAAATATATTTTAAATGGTAAAATAAATTTTATTTCCTTAACTGTTTACAATGATTTTTCAGATTATGTTTCCGCTTTACCTCGTTCTATTGTTAGTTCAGGAAATTCCAACAATATTTCAAGAGCTGACTTTAAATTGAAAGCAATTCAACAAGAAACTCAAAAAGATTTTCTTTTGCCTTTAGTCGTTGAAATACAGAATATTACAAACAACAAAGAAGACCAAGCAAGAATAGCTGTAAGTTTAGTTCAAAATATTCCTTTTGGAAGTTCAAATAAAACTTTGAATTTTTTTGGAGAAGAGATTAATCATACAAGATATCCTTATGAAGTGATTTATGAAATGGAAGGAGTTTGTGAAGAAAAAACAGATTTACTTTTATTTTTGCTTAAAGAACTTGGGTATGGAGTTTCTTTTTTCTACTATAAACCTGAAAATCATGAGGCTGCAGGAATAAAGTGTCCAGTTAAAGAAAGTTTAATGGAAACAGGTTATTGTTTTGTTGAAACCACTTCACCTTCTATAATCACAGACAACGAGATTTATTATTCAAGTGTTGGAAAATTAGTTTCTGAACCTGTTTTTTATTTTGTGAGTGATGGAGATTCTCTTGGAAAGAATCTTCTTGAATATAAAGATGCAGAAAAACTTATACGAATAAGAGATTCAATTGATAGAAGAGGGGTTATAGGACCTTTTTATAGGAAAACTATTGAAGAGTTGACTTACAGATATGGCTTAACAGAACAGTATTACAGATAAGATTATTTTAAAAGATTTATTCCAATATAGCTTTTATTCTTCTTACACCAGAACTGCTTGATTCTTCTTTTATTATTTTGAATTTACCAAGTTCACAAGTATTTTTAACATGAGGTCCTGTACATATTTCTTTGGAGCAATCTTTTATTGTATATACTGAAACAATTTCTCCGTATTTGTTTTCAAATATTCCACTTATTCCTGCTTTTTTAGCTTCATTTAACGGCATTTCTTCTCGGATGACTTCACATTTTTTTTGGATGTTTTTATTTACTTCATTTTCTATTGATTTCACTTCTTGTTCTGTTAATTTTCTTGGAAAATTGAAATCAAATCTTAATCTTTCGGGAGTTATATTGGAACCTTTTTGATGAATTGATTCATCTTTGAATCTTTTTCTTATAGCAGCTAACAGCAAGTGAGATGCAGTGTGTAATTTTGTTGTTGCTTCACTGTTGTCTGCAAGTCCAGATTTGAATCTTCCTTCTGCAGCTGTTCTTGAAAGTTCTTGATGCACTTTACATTCGTTTTCAAAATCTTGTCTTGAGAATTTTATTTTCCTGGATTTGCATTCTTCTTCAATCATTTCTACTGGGAATCCATAAGATTGATATAAAAGGAAAGATTCTTTGCAAGATATTTCTTTTTTATCTTTGGTTATTCTTTCAAAGATATTTATTGCTCTTTCTAAAGTGTGCCTGAATTTATTTTCTTCTTTTTCCAATTCTTCTATTATTTTGTTTCTGTTTGTTTTTAATTCTTGATAATCGGGATAGATGCTTAGTATTGGATCAACTAATTTAATTGTGAAGTTTTCTTTTATTCCTAAAGATTGAGCATATCTTGTTGCTCTTCTTATAAGTCTTCTTAAAATATAACCTTGTTCAGTGTTTCCTGGATTTATTCCATCAGATATTATAAAAACTGCAGTTTTTATGTGGTCGGCAATTATTCTCATTTCTTTTTTGTTTTTGTTGTAATCTTTTTTGGATATTTTTTCTATTTCTTTTATTATAGGCAAGAAACATTCTGTTAGATAATTATCTTTTAAATTATTTAAAATTGCAATTGTTCTTTCAACACCCATTCCCGTGTCAATGTTTTTTTGATTTGCTGGAAGATAGTTTTGATTTTCATCTTTATAATACTGCATAAAAACATTGTTCCATATTTCAACATCATTTACAAAAATTTCTGTGTCAGGTCCACAAGGGCCTGTTTTTCCTGCAGGGCCCCACCAATTATCTTTTTTGGGTAAGAATTTTATTTTTTTTATTTTATGAGAT
>CAYWFA010000044.1:0-4767 GCA_964457815.1 Candidatus Woesearchaeota archaeon | reverse complement strand
CTCCTTCATGGGCAAATGTTTCTGAAACTCTTAATTCAACTGTAGGAATGATTGTTGGATATATGTGGTACTTTGAGGATAATGCTGGAAATGAAAATTCAACTTCAATTTATGTTTTAACAACAACTGCGGTTCCAGTAGTAGATCCCCCTTCCCCAGGAGGAGGAAGTTCAACATCAACTCAAACTCAAAACAATTATCAATTAGGAAGAGAGTTTTTAGAACAAGGTGAACAATTTCAATTGAGAAGAAACAGTGAGATTAGTTTTAGACATAGAGAACAATCACACACTTTCACATTAAACAGTTTTACATCAAGTAGTTGTAAAATAACAATTGAATCTGATCCTATTATTGCTACACTGGAAAAAGATGTAGCTCAAGAATTTGACATAGATGAAGACGGGGTAAAAGATATTGAAGTTGTTTATCAAGGAGTTGAAGGAAGAGACGCATTAGTTGTTGTAAGTAAACTGGTTTTAGTTTCAGGAGAGAGTGAAGTTTATGTGAATCAAGAAGGTGGAGAAGTTCAAGAAACAGGAAGCAATGAAATCTCAACCGATGAATTGTTTGGGGCTGATGGAAGTACAAGTTCGGATGTAGAAAAAACAAGAACCAAAACCAAACATCCTTTGCAAACAGTTTTGATTAGTTTGATTGTTATGGGAGCAATAATTGGTGGATTGTATGCTATAGGAAAGAATGAAAAGAAAAAGAAAGATCATTATTTAGGATTCTTTGATAAGTAAAAATGAATTAAGGGAAACAGTGATTTTTCCTAAAGGTTAAAATTAAAAACAATTGTTTTTATATAAAAACATGAAAGCAGTAGTTATTGCAGGTGTTGTATTGTTAGCTATATTCTTAGTTGTGCTTGCGTTTATTCCTTTAGGGATAGAACCTTTAACTGAAGTTTACTTTGAAAATCACACTGAATTGCCAAGTGTAATTGAATTGGATGAAACTTACAATTATTCTTTCACAGTTCATAACCTGGAATATCAAAGAACAAGATACACTTACACAATTGATATGTATGATGAACAAGGTAATTGGACAGACAGCTTGGATTCAGGAGAATTTGTTCTTGCTCATGATGAAAGTGTAAGAGTAGATAATGTGTTTAATTTTGGATATCCTATTAATAGAACCAAGATAGTTGTTAATGTTTCCAAGGATTTAAGTTTGGAAACCCCTAAATTCAAAGAAAAACTTTGGTGGCCGGATCCTAATTATCCTATGAGTGTGGATATACATTTCTGGATTGAAGAGGCTTAAGAAGTATTTAGTTTATAGAAAAGTTTATAAGTAGGATATTCTTACTTTCTTACATTATGGAAATAACAAAAATAAGTTCAAAAGGTCAAATTGTGATTCCTAGTAAAATAAGGAATCAATTAAACATAGAAGAAGGTTCAATAATTGCAATAGATACAATGAAAGACATGATAATACTAAAAAAAATAGATGAAGGGTTGGTTGAACAATTCAAAGAAAGTTTAGAAGATTTAAAATCAGGTAAAGTCAGAAGAGTGGCTTAATTTTTCTGCATATTTCTTGTATTCTTGAAAATATTTTGCAATTTCGTTGATTGTTCCTTCCTGAGCTTTTTTTCCTCCTAGAGCTACAATCAAAACAATCTTTAAATCATCATAAACCAAATAATAAATCCTTTTTTCTTTTATTCTTTTTTCCCTGAAAAATTTATATCTTATCTGATCTCCAACATAAGGATTATCTTTAAGTTGCATAAATATCTTTTTTATTACTTCTTTATTATATTCAGACAATTTACCAAGCTCTCTTTCAAAACTCTCAGTTGTGTAAACTGTATAAGGCATCAAAAAATTAATTGACATTTATTTTTATATTTTATTGAAGGCGATTAAGATTTAATCATCAATTTTCAGTAACGACAAAAAATAACAAATTTTATCACAAATATCTATAAAAAGGTTCTTGATAACATTTAATAGTAATAAACATGGAAAACTTAATTTTTCAACCGAGCATGACTGTGCCTATTTTGCTTTTTGTTTTGATATTGTTGGTTTTATTTGCAATAATAATTGTTTCAATTAATCAAGAACAAAAAAGGAAAAGAATGGAAAGAGAAGTGAGAAAAATGAGAAAAATGGCTGCGGCTGTTTCAAATGTTAGCTTGGTTGGAGAGGAAATGGAAGAAAAAGAAGAGGAAGTAGAAAAAGTCGAACCTGTTAAAAGCCCTACAAAGAAAAAAACTTCTGGAGACAAAACAATATACGATGACAGGAAAAAATTAACTGCATGGCAGGTTCATTTAAGTAAAACATACAGAGAAATGAAGAAAAAGAATCCTAATGCTAAGTTCAGTGCTGCAATGAAAGCAGCAAAAAAGACTTACAAGAAACCTGCAAAGAAAAAGAAGTAAGTTGAATTTCTGTTTTAAAGACAACGTTTATATATATTATTTAGTATATTCATGTTAGATAGAAATGGGTGATAAAAGAGTAATTATTTTGATTTTTCTGATAGGTTTAATTGGCTGGGCTTCTGCTTGGGCAGATAATTCAAGTTTGTATCAAGAAGTTGATGGGTGTAATTTAATTAATACTTCAAATGCAACTTATGTTTTAACACAAAATGTTTCCTCAAATGGAACATGTTTTACAATTTATGAAGAAAATATAACTTTGGATTGTAATGGTTTTTGGATTAATTATTCAATAGATGGGATTTCCAATGATTACGGAATTTACATAAATTCACATAGTAATTTAACTTTGAAAAATTGTAATATAGTGGATGGAAATTGGGAAAGTGAAAACACCACGAGACACGGAATATACATTGTTGGAAGTTCAAACAACAATAAATTATTGAATAATTATTTTTATGTTAACAATTCTTATGGAATTTATATTAGTTCAGCTTTATATAATAACCTTACAAACAATGTTATTTTTTCCAATACAAGTATGGGAATTCGACTTTTAAACGCACACAATTCTTTTTTAATGGATAATTTTGTTTCAACTAATTCTCAATATGGTATTTATTTTGGGTCTAACAATAATATTTTAAAAAATAATTATGTTGAAACTGTAGGTCCTGCATATTATTTAACTGATTCAAATAACAACACTTTGGAAAATAATATAGGAATCAGTACAGAAAGCAATACTGCTATTCGTTTGGGAATTACAAACAGCACAATAATAAATAACACAGGGGAGAGTGATTCTGGTTATGGTTTTTCTTTGTCTTCATGTTCGAATAATGTTTTTATAAACAATACTGCCACAAGCAATTCAAGTACAGGAATAAATATTGGTCAGTCTGTTAACAACACTTTTTACCGCACAATCGCTAAAAATATCGTAGGATATCATGCAATTGTATTTTTCAGTTCAAATAATACTATTTTTAGAGATTGTATAAATGTAAGCGGAGGAACTTATGACGTAGATTATAATTCTGGAACAATCAATGTAAACAACACTTTCATTAATTGTTCTTACGACACTTCAAAAGAAAGTGCCGGAGGAAGCCAAAGTGAATTAATCAGAAAATGGTATTATCAAGCTTATGTTAATTACACAAATGGAACAGAAGCATCTGGAGTGGATGTTTCAGGTTATAATACAACAGGACAACTTCAATTTAACTCGTTAACAAATTCAAGCGGTTGGATTTCAATACAAGAATTAACTGAATACGTTAATATTGGAGGAACAAGAACATATTACAACAATTATTCAATTAATGCAACACTTTCAGGATATGAGAATGAAAGTAATGTTTTGAACTTTACAGTTCAGCAAAATAAGTTGGATGATTGGTTTAGTTTAGAAGAAGAGGAAGCAGAAAATGTCAGCAAATTTGTTTCGGTTTGGGATACAAGGGCTTTAAGTTCTGGTTCAAGCAATGCAACCCAAATAACTTTGCCATTGGAACTTCAAGGACAGTATAATTTCACGGTTTATTGGGGTGATGGGCAAAACAGTACAATTACTTCTTGGGATAGTGTCAATAAAACACACAATTATGATTCTGAAGGGGTTTACACAGTGAATATAACTGGAACAATTCAAGGTTGGAGAATCAACAATCAAGGAGACAGATTAAAATTACTTGAAATTCAACAATGGGGCCCTTTGAACTTAGGGAATAATCATGGATATTTTTTTGCAGGGGCAAACAACTTGCAAATAACAGCAACAGACGTACCTAACTTAACTGAAGTTGAAATGTTTATTTATGCATTTTTTGAGTGTTTTAATTTAACGGATATTCCTAATATGAATTCTTGGAATATGGGAGAAGTTCAAGAAATGCAAGGGATGTTTTATTATGCTTCTTCTTTTAACGGAAATATAAGTGGTTGGAACACAAGCAATGTTTTTGATATGAGTGAGATGTTTCATGGAGCTTCTTCTTTCAATGGAAATATAAGCAATTGGGATACAAGCAAAGTTGTTGATATGCAAGGTATGTTTTATAATGCAAATAATTTCAATCAATCCCTTGAAAACTGGGATACAGGAAATGTAAGCGACATGGGGCAGATGTTTCAATATGCTTATTCTTTCAATCAGAATTTAAGTGATTGGAATACAAGCAATGTTACAACAATGCAACAAATGTTTTTTTCTGCTACTACATTTAATGGAAATATAAGTAATTGGGATACAAGTAATGTTGAACATATGTACAATATGTTTTATCAAGCTTCCTCTTTCAATCAATCTATTGGAAATTGGAATACCAGCAAAGTTACAAGTTTTA
>CAYWFA010000043.1:0-4811 GCA_964457815.1 Candidatus Woesearchaeota archaeon | reverse complement strand
TCTTATTCAAGGAGGTATAAAAATGACTGAATTGGAAAGTTCTCTTTTTGAGAATGTGGAAATGGAAGAAGAATCAACTAAGATTGATGATATTGCTAAAGCAGTTGATATTATTGTTTCTCCTAAAAATATCGATCAAAAAGGGAGATTAACAAAACAACAAATAAGAGGGATAATTAAGGTGGAAGCACTTAACGGTTATTTCAGGAGTAAGTTTAAAAAGGTTGTTAATCCTAAAACAGGTAAAGCAGAATTTATTGAGAATAGAGTTCTTGCGTCTATTGCTGAAAGAACTAAAGTATTGCCTATCTCCCTTAATGGAAAAGGAAGAGAAGAGATTATCAAAATTGTAGAAGGGTTTGGAATTTCAGTTTATGAAGATAGAGAGAGTAAAAGCCTAAAAGATAGGATGTTTAGAGGGAGATAAGAATGATTGTAGGAATTTGCGGCACCTATGATGATACTTTTTCAGGAGGGATAAGAGGAAATGGTAAAACATGCACCATGACGGCATATTTACACTCAGATAAAAACGTAGATAATCGGAGAGTTTATACCAATTACCATACAACTTTTTCTGAAGTAATGGATACAAAAGATATTATGAATCTTATGTTAGAAGGAGAGTTATTTAATTCTACGATAGGAATAGATGAAATTCAAAGGTTTTTAACGTCTTTAGGCACAAAAGCAAAAATCATCAAATTTTTCGATGATGTTATTTCTCAAATTAGAAAATACGACATTGATTTTTATTATACCTCTCAGAGATTTCTAAATGTTAACAATAGACTGAGAACACAAACGGAAATATGGATATTGCCAGAAAAAAGGCATTTAGACGGTTCTTTATGCTGTGTGGATAGATGTTCAAAAGAGCATATCATTTATGTATATTCTAAAATGCCGTTTAGAAAAGACCCAATTACGAAATTAAACCCTGCAATAGTAGGAAAATATTATAATACCAGAGAGCAGATAACAGAAGAGTTTAATGTTTAGAGATATACAGGAGTGGAAGAAATGTTATTTTCTAGAGCATCTCTTCCATTGATAAAATCTCTATCCCATATTCTCTTAGAATCACCATTAATTTTAATGAGTTTTTCTACACTTTCCCATACATTTAGTTGAGTTAAATCCCTCTTTTTACTTTGGGCTAAAATCTCTCCTAAATGAATAGGTCTAGAATTAATGTATTTAAATTCCGTCTTTCCCTGAATAGATTTTAAAACTTCATAGAGGGAAAGTTTTTGCTTTTCACTCAGGGAATATTCTCGTTTCAATTCCTCTATATTATCCATTTTTTCAAGATTAAAACCTCTATACCGTGTTTTAGTCTTTTCCTCATTTTTAATGGAATATACATCTGATTGAATGTATATCCCTTCTCCCTGACAATCTAATTCAAACTGTCCTAAATTTGTGCCACAAAATTCAGGATTTTTAAAAACCATAGGTATTTGGGAATGGATTGAATCAGTAGAAAACCCAATAACTGTAGAAGGGTTTTTCATTGCAACTTCTAATAACTGCAGTCTGGTATTAGCGGTAATTTCTGCTGCCCAAATGGGATTAAAGATTTTTCCCGTTTTTCCTCCTACAGTTTGAATAAATTTACCGTATAAAGAATTAAGGATAATTTTTACACAATACCTTATAACGGGGTCTTTTTCCGTTTCTTTCCATTTATACAACTCTAAAATCTTTTCTCTTAAAGGATATACCAGATTATTTTCCTCAAAGTAATAACCTAATGAAACAGATAAATCGGTGTTAGGGAAACGGGATAGAACAAATTCAACCTCTTTCTGAGTCATCCACTGATTAAATTTTCCATTAGGATAAACGTTTAATCCTCCTACTTTTTGCATAAATGGGGAAATTAATGGGTCTAAATGTTCTATACTACAATAATAAAATCCTGATAAACAATTAGGTTTAAACTCATCTGTCTCAAACCATTCGCCATAATTGTAATTTGGAAGAGAAGCCATTTGATAAGGATATGCTGATTTTATATCATAGAGATACACAATATCAAAATAACCTCTTTTCAGAATTTCAAACCTTCCGCCGGAATATGAAAGGTAAGCAGACTTTAAAACCTCTATAGGTAAAGAGTTAATGGTTGGCATATTTGTAGTTTGCAGGAAATATTCTTGAGAATATGCACCTTTGGAATACGGAGCAGAAGGAAGAAAGTGGATATACTCATCAATCAGATTCCAAAAATAATCAGCAACCTCTTTTGTTAATTGTGCATCTATTTTGCAGTAGTGGATAATTTCTTCTTCGTTCTCCTTCCAATATTCTATATCTACATTTAAGCGTGCAGAATCAATCTTATCATACTTTTCCTTACCTAAATATTCTTTTGAAGCTTGATTTAAGGAAGTGGATAAGAAATTGTTTATATCGTAAAAACAATAGGATTCTTCTCTAATATTATCCCTTATTTTCAAGAATTTCTGAGAAAGATATTGGACTGAATAATAACCGTAGTCTATACTTCCTACAGTATGCAATTCTCGCAAGGTTTCAAGAGGTAAATGCTTGATTAATGCCTCCATATCGAAACGAATATTAAAGAACCAATTAAATTTATTTTTGAAGCCTCTATAGGTTAAAAATGTAATGACATCATCAAAATTCTCTAATACTTTTGCTCTTCCAAAAGAATCACAAATAAGTAATGCTTTTCCCTGATAGGTTTCTGTATCAATTCCGGTGTTCTCATGCCTCATCATCCTTTTCTTCTTATACCTCCTTTGTTTTTTAATAGTCAATTCATCAAAGTCAAATTTCATACAGTAACCTCCATTCTGGCAAAAGTGGAATTTTTACGCCGTTTAGAGATAATATTAAAAATTATAGCAAAAAAGATTAATGCCCTCTCAAGTCTGTTAGAGTGGGATTCAGATGTTTATTTTTCTCATATCCTCCAATAATTCTTTTTTCATAAGAGGATACTTTACCAACTGCTTTTCCGTTTTTAACCTTAATACCTCTATCAGATAACCATTCATTATACCAATCTTTTCCGGTATATTTTCGAGGTTTTGCTTTTTCCTTCAGAATAACGTTTTTAGGTTGTGCCGGAGTTGGTTTATCAGCATAAGCAATTTTTTGATATTGCTCTACTTCCCGTTCTCTCCATTCTTTTCTTTCCATTAAAGGCATTGATTTATACTTTCTCAGTATTTCATCTGCTTTTTTCTCTGATACTTTCCGATTAACCATAATCATTTTTTTAAAATAATTTTCCCTTTTTAATGCCTTTTCCTTATGCTCCTTCATAGAGATAGACATTCTTACTCTTCCTCCGGTTCTTCAGAAAAGATAACAGTATCCTCATCTTCAATTACTTCGGTAATATGCCGGATTTTATCACAACGTGTAACTGTAAAAACATAGTTTTCAGAATTAAAATTCTTAAGGACTTCTTGAAGTTCCTTAACCTTCATAAAATTAGACATGGATTTTACTCCATATCCTTCAGGTCAAGGTAGGTTCTTCTGTCCTTAGAAAGTCTCTCATAGACCTCTACAGGAATAATATCCTGTAGCCTACCAGATTCATCATGCGGGATTGCTTCAAGCATTGCTTCACATTTAGCGGTAACAGCCTTTGAGAAAGTGGAATATGCCTTTTCTCCCTGATAGATTGTAACCGCTTTTCCAAAGCCTGCAACCTCTGTTACTACAATGCGGGAGATGTTGATTTTCATTCCAGCATTGATTTTTTCTCCCTTTTCTGAAGAGATGCTTGAGAGTTTGAATACCATTTATTCCACCTCAATAATTTGGGACTGAAAAACGGCCTTGCGAGGCATGTTAGAGAGATGCCTCTTAATGTCCGTAATATCTGCCTTCATACTCATCACGCTTACCTTCTCGTTTGAAACGAGAAACAGGATTGTTTCGTTTGCCATTTTTATACCTTCCTAAACCTTTCAAGGCATATGCCGGTATAGTAGGAGGTTTTACCCTGCTATACTTTCGACTATGTAAAAAGATTAATAAATTTCTAATCCAATCCAATCTCGTCCTTCTGGTGTGAAGGTAAAGGAAAAGTGTTTTTCTCTGATTAGTGCTAATGCTGAAAAAACTTCTGAGTTTGCAATACCATACTTAATGAAAATTTTTCCTCCTTTCATGATAACATTATCAGGTAAAAAGGATTTTTCCCTAAGAAGTGTAAGCACTTCCATTTTACAGTTTACTCTTTCCATGTTAATCACCCTGTTTCAATCTTAAAATTTCTTCTGCAACCCTTGTTTCCCGGTTAAGATATTCTGTATAATCAGAATATTTTATCAAAATACTTCTGTTATAAACAATTCTTAATTCAGAGTCAGGCTTAAACCTCTTGTAAAGGTTGATGTAATTTAGGGCTGATGAAAAGAGGGACTTATTCGTGATTGCAATAAATTCCTCTCCATATCGTTTTACAACGGTATACTGCCCGGGAAATGCCGGACGGTTAATAAATTTTAATTCTTTCATTGAATCTTCACCTTCATTCCTATCAGGGATTTGTTACCACATTTTGGACATGTAACAATTCCGATTTTTTCTCCTTCCCATTCATACTGGCATTTGCCACACCTAAAGGCCATTTGTTTCCCACTCATTTTTAACTCCTATTCTTCAAGGGGAGAAAGAATTTTTCTTATCTCCCTTACTTGAGAAAAGAGAATTTAAAGGGTGATGCCCTTCTCCTTCATAAGTTCCTTAACTTCATCTTCCGACATGTCCTTCATAAGAGCTTTAAGCATTGCACTTTTTGAAGGTTCTGCTTTCTTAGAA
>CAYWFA010000042.1:0-4826 GCA_964457815.1 Candidatus Woesearchaeota archaeon | reverse complement strand
TTGCCATAAATAAATCATCTTCAAAGTTTTTCACAGATATAACATTTGTAACTTTTTCATCTTTCAATCCTAAGAGGTTGATGAGTGCTTTTCCTTTGCTGTATCTTTCTGCTACAGGAATATCATAAGCTTTCAACCATAATACTCTTCCTCTGCTTGTGAAAAACATTAAATAATCGTGTGTGGAACATGTAATCATTTGTTTTACAAAATCTCCCATTGCTAAATCGCTTCCTATAACTCCTCTTCCTCCCCTGTTTTGTTCTTTGTAAGATTGAACATCCATTCTTTTACAATATCCTTTATCTGTTATTGTGATTACAACATCTTTTTCTTGAATTAAATCTTTTTCTTTTATTTCTTTGATGCTTTTAAGAATTTGAGTTTTTCTTGTATCTCCATATTCTTTCTTGAGCTCATTTACTTCTTTTGTTATTATTTTAAGAACTTCTTTTACATCTGCTAATATTGCTTCATATTCTTTTATTTTTTGTTTTAAATCTTCTGCTTCTTTTTTTAATTTTTCAACTTCAAGAGAAGTTAATTGTTGTAATTTTGTTTCAAGGATTGCTTGAGTTTGTTTTTTCAATAAATTGTATTTTTTCATTAAAGATTCAGAAGCTTCAGGTGCATTTTTGGATTTTTTAATTATATTAATTACTCCATCAATATCTTTCAATGCAATCAACAACCCTTCTACTACTTCTTGTCTTTCTTTTGCTTTTTTTAATTCAAACTTTGTTCTACTGGTTATTATTTGTTTTCTGTGGCGAACATAATACTCAAGAACTTCTTTAAGGTTCATAACTTTTGGTTGTCCTCCAGAAAGTGCAAGGAAATTAACATTAAATGAATCTTGAAGTCTTGTATACTTATACAAAGAATTTATTATGAATTTTGGATCTGCTTCTTTTTTTAATTCAAGCACAATTCTTATTTTTCCTTTAGAAGATTCATCTCTTAAATCACTTATATCTTTTATTTTCTTTTCTTGTACCAATTTTGCAATTTGTTCTACAAGAATTGTTTTGTTTAACATATAAGGAATTTCTGTTATCACAACTGCTTCTTTTTTATTTATTGTTTCTGTTATGGTTTTACCCCGCATTATTAATCTTCCACGTCCTGTTTTGTATAATTCAACCATATCTCCTTGAACACTTCCTCCTGTTGGGAAATCTGGTCCCTGTATTACATCTAAAAGTTGTTCAAAAGTTATTTCTGGGTTTTTTATGTATGCATTTATTGCATCACAAACTTCAATTAAATTGTGAGGAGGGATATTTGTTGCCATACCTACTGCAATACCTGAAGCTCCGTTAAGCATTAATGCAGGAAGTTTCCCAGGTAATAACTCTGGTTCTTTCAAGGAATTATCAAAGTTTGGAAGAAGATTTACAGTGTCTTTTTCCAAGTCCAATAAAAGTTCATTTGAGATTGGCATTAATTTTGCTTCAGTATATCTGTATGCAGCGGGAGGATCCCCATCAATTGAACCAAAATTTCCTTGTCCATAAACAAGAGGGTATCTTAAAGAGAAATCCTGGGCCATCCTTACCATTGCATCATAAACTGCAGTGTCTCCGTGAGGATGATATTTACCAATAACATCTCCAACTATTCTTGCAGATTTTTTTGTAGGTGTATTTGGTTTTAATCCCATTAAATACATTGAATATAAAATTCTTCTTTGAACTGGTTTCATTCCATCTTCTATTGCAGGAATAGCTCTTGAAACAATTACGCTCATTGCATAATCTAAATAAGATTTTTTCATTTCTGTTGAAACTTCTGTATGAACAATTCCTTTTTTCAATTCTTCTTCAATTTTTGGGTCTATGTTTGGTGTCATTTTTATTTATTTTCCTCTTGAGGTTCATAAAATCTTTTTATTAATTCTGAAGATGATCGAACTTTATTTCCTAGTCCATCTACGATTTCTATTCCAAGTTCTTTGCAAATAACTGCTTCTGGAATTTCATCATTTCTTCTGTCTCCTCCATTAGCGAAAATGTGCGGTTTAACGGTTCTAAGAGATTCTTTTACTGTTCTATCTTTATCTACACTTATGAAAACTTCATCTACACAAGAAAGCTCTTGTATTATCTTTGCTCTTTCTTCTACATGCATGAAATATTTTCCTTTTTTCATTTCAGTTTGTTGATTGTTGTTTACAATTACTATTAATTTGTCTCCAAGAGCTTTGGCTAGTTTGAAAAGCTCTATATGTCCTATATGTAATGGATCAAAATAACCGCTCACTGCTATAATTTTCATTTTATGCAACTTCCTCTCCTTTTTTATCTAAAAATTCCATAAGCTCTTCTTCCGTTAATTGTTTTTCTTTGATTTGCGAACCAGTCCATTTGCATTTTTTGCATTCCCATTGTTTTCCTGTGTTGCTTTCTTCTTCAAAATCTAAATTACTTAAGGTGATTGCAACTTCATCGCTTCCACACTTTGGACAAACTTTTATTTTGAAAGTTTTTTCTTGTTTTTTTGTTGGAGTAGATTTTCCTTTTGCTTTAGAATATTCTTCTGGACTGTCATATCCTTCCAATATCCAAGCAGGTGTTGCAAGTTTTCCTTTTTTCGCCATTTTAAAATTCTTTGAAATATTTATTTAATATAATTTTAGTTTCAGGATTGGTTTTAATCCCTTTTATCTCTTTTTTTGAAAAAAAAGCAAGTCCTGCCCCTTCTCCTATTTTTATTTTAGATAAATCATTTATTTTAGTTGAAAAAACATAGAATGTTGAGTTTCCATTTTTTGAATTAATTTTTTGATGGAAGAGGAATTTTAATTTTGGTTTCATTCCAATTTCTTCTTTAAGTTCTCTTTCCATTTCTTTATGTAAATTTTCTGATTCTGCTTGTCCACCAAAAAAACACCACATTCCTGGATAAAGAGGATAATCCAAAGTTTTCTTTTGCAAAAGCAATTCCTTTTTGTTGTTTTCTATTATTGATACTACAATTGTTTTTTCCATTTTATATATCTAGTTTCGCCTCACGTGCATTTTCTTGTATGAATTCTTTTCTTGCTTGTACATCATCTCCCATAAGCATTGTAAACACTCTATCTGCTTCAATTGCATCTTCGATGTATATTTTTTTAACTTTTCTGGTTTTAGGATTCATTGTTGTTTCCCATAATTGGGTGGAATTCATTTCTCCTAAACCCTTAAACCTTGTAACTCCTCCCTCGCTTACTCCTAGTTCAGAACTAACTTTTTTTAATTCTTCATCTGTGTAAACATAAATGTCTTTTTGTCCTTTTCTTATTCTATATAAAGGAGGCATTGCTGCGTAAATATTTCCATTTTCTATAAGCTGAGGCATGAATCTAAAAAAGAAGGTCAAAAGAAGTGTGTTTATATGTTCTCCGTCAACATCTGCATCAGTCATCAAGATTATTTTATTGTATCTTATTTTTGTTGCATCAAATTGTTCTCCTATTCCTGTTCCTATAACTGTTATCATGTTTGTTATTTCTTCGCTTGAAAGAACTTTTGAAGGGTTTGCTTTTTCAACATTAAGTATTTTACCTCTTAAAGGAAGTATTGCTTGAACTTCTTTGTTTCTTGCCATCTTTGCTGAACCTCCCGCACTTTCTCCTTCAACTAAATATAATTCTGTGTCTTCTGATTTTTTATTGGAACAGTCTGCAAGTTTTCCAGGTAATCCCCCTAAAGAGAAAGCATTTTTTCTTCTCACTAAATCTTTGGCTTTTTTTGCAGCTAAACGAGCTTTTGCAGCTTGCAAGGATTTATCTGCTATTTTTTTTGCTATTTGAGGATTTTCTTCAAAAAATTCTGTTAGTGCAGATGTAACAATTGAATCCACAATTCCTTTTATTTCAGAGTTACCTAATTTTGTTTTTGTTTGTCCTTCAAATTGAGGTTCTGAAAGTTTTATGCTTACTATTGCTGTTAATCCTTCACGAACATCATCTCCAGAGAAAGAATCGTTTTTCAACAAGTCCTTTTTCTTTGCATAATCATTTATAACTCTTGTTAAAGCGGTTTTAAATCCAGAGATATGGGTTCCACCTTCTACGGTGTTTATTGTATTAACAAATCCAAAGATATTTTCTTGATAACTGGAAGTATATTGTATGGATATTTCAATTGTTCCTGTGTTCATTTCTCTTTTGAAGTATATTGGTTTGTGTAAAACTTCTTTTGTTTTATTGATCCATTTAACAAATTCCATTAAACCTCCACTTGAAAAAAATTCTTGATTTGTATCTTTTATTTCATCTCTTAATTCTATTTTTAATCCCGAGTTCAAGAAAGTTATTTCTCGGAATCTTGTTTCTAAAGTTTTGAAATCAAATATAACTGTTGAAAATATTTCTTCATCAGGATAAAATGTTATTTTTGTTCCTGTACTTGTTGAATTTCCAATTGTTTTCATTTTTGTTGTGGGATTTCCTCTGGAGTATTCTTGTTGGTATATTTTTCCATCACGTTTTATTTCAAGAATTAGTTTTTTTGAAAGGGCATTTACACATGAAACTCCCACTCCATGTAATCCTCCAGAAATAGCATAAGATTTTTTGTCGAATTTTCCTCCTGCATGCAATTTTGTTAAAGCTATCTGTGCTGCAGGCACTTTATATGTGGGGTGGGGGTCTACTGGAATACCTCTC
Organism: Candidatus Woesearchaeota archaeon; assembly: GCA_964457815.1. Classification (GTDB taxonomy): domain Archaea; phylum Nanobdellota; class Nanobdellia; order Pacearchaeales; family GW2011-AR1; genus MWBV01. The sequence continues at coordinate 172 of CAYWFA010000042.1, read as the reverse complement.
CCATCATCATCAACTGTAACAGAACCGTCTTTGTTTAGGGTTACTTTTATTTTGCTGCAAAATCCTGCCAAAGCTTCATCTACAGAGTTATCAACTACCTCATAAACTAGGTGATGTAACCCCTCTTTCCCTGTTGAACCAATGTACATTGCTGGCCTTTTTCTAACTCCTT
>CAYWFA010000041.1:0-5133 GCA_964457815.1 Candidatus Woesearchaeota archaeon | reverse complement strand
CTAAATCAACATCAAACACTTTATTGAAACCACATTTCTTTAATGCAGTTACCATTTTACCTGTTACAAGCGTTCCTGGAGGCATGTTGAAAAGTTCTCCGAGGCTTGCCCTTACTGCAGGAGCTGTCTGAGCTACAACATGTTTTTTAGGGTTGTTTAATGCCTTTATTACTTCAGGAAGATGTGTTCTTTCACTTATGGCTCCAACTGGACAATTAATTAAACACTGTCCGCATTCAATACATGCAACTTGTTCTAGTTTTTTTTCATCATAAGGTGTAACATGTTCATTATGAGCTCTACTTGCAAAGTCAATAGCATGTATTTCTTGAATTTTTCCACAGACTTGAACACACTTACCACAGTTTACACATTTATTGTTATCACGAACTATTGCAGCACCTAAATCTGGATGATAATCTTTTATTGATTTGAATCTTTCATATTCCATACCAATTTGATCATAAACTTCTCTTGCTTCAAAATCATCTGCTAATTCATTTGCCTTTATATTTGGGCTCATTAATTCTAAATTCATTTTTCTTGCTTTCACAACTTTTTCAGAATGGGTTATTATACTTGCATTTTCAACTGGTTTAGTGGAACAAGCTGTTACAAGTTTATTGTTCATATCAACTAAACACACTCTGCATCTTGCTTCAGGAAAAAGATTTTTGTGGAAGCAGAGTGTTGGAATCTTGATATCATTTTCTTTGCAAATTGTTAGAATTGTTTTATTTGAATCTACATCAAGTTGTTTGTTGTCTATTGTTATTTTCATTTTATCTTGAATTACTTTTTCAAGTAATAATTATAATCCTCCTTGAAATGTTGTAAAGATGTGAGAATGTGGTTTGTTGAAGATTGTCCTAAACCACATAGGCTGGTTTCTTTGATATGGTGTGAAAGGTCTTCAAGTAATTCAATATCTTTTTCAGTTGCTTTTTTATCACGAACTTTTTTCAGAATGTTTAATACACGGATTGTTCCTTCTCTACATGGAGTGCACTTACCACAAGATTCGTAAGTGTAAAATTTAGCAATACTTAAGCAAATATCTACAATGTTTCTGTTTTTTCCTATGAATATAATTGTAAATGCTCCATGTTGGCAATCTTCTTCACATATTGTTTCAGTTGTAACAATTGAGTTTTTGTTAAGGGGCATTATTCCTCCAAAACACCCAAAAGAAAGAGCTTTTATTTCTTGTTTAGGTTTAACTGTATCAAGAATTGTTGACATCTTAACACCCAATTCCCATTCATATATTCCTGGATTTTCAATATCTCCTGATAAAGAAAATAATCTTAAGTTAGGATTCCAATCATCATACAAAAGAGCTTGAGGAACACAGGTTAAAGTTTCAACATTGTTTAAAACAGTTGGGCTTTCCCATAATCCTTGTTCTGTTGGATAAGGGGGTTTATATTGAGCTTGGCCCCTATACCCCATAATTGATTGCATTATTGCAGTTTCTTCTCCACAAATATATGCTCCTGCACCTCTTACTATTTCAATCTCAACTTGATTTTGCATTTTTGATTTTTTTAGAATTTCTTGAATTGTGTTTTCAAGGTCATTTAAAAGATATTCATATTCATTTCTTAAGTAAATGAAAGCTTTTTTTGCATTTAGAGTGTATGCTGCTATGAGGATACCTTCGATTAGTGTTTCTGGATTGTTTTTTAAAATGAATTTATCTTTGAATGTTCCTGGTTCTCCTTCATCAGCATTACAGATTAGAAAGATTTCTTTGGAATTGTTTTTTGTTTTTGCATCTAATGCTAGTTTCCATTTCTTTGCAATAGGGAAACTTGCTCCACCTCTTCCTACCAAAGATTTTCTTTCAAGCATTTGTAATACTTTTTCTGAACCTAATTCTTTTGCAAGTTTCAGTGCTTCAAGGTTTGTTTGTCTTAGGATTTGCATTTTGTTTTATTTGTCTATTTTATTTGGATTATTTCTTTCTTAATTCATTTAATAGCTTCTTCACTCTTTCAAGAGTAAGTTTTGTTACAGGTTTTCCATTGAGAAGCATTGCAGGAGGTTCATCACAACATCCTATACATGAAGTTTTGTAAACAGAAAACATTTTGTCTTTGGTTGTTTCACCTATTTTTATTTCGAGTTCTTTTTCCAAGAATTGTTCTATTTCTCTGCCTTTATTTAAACCACAACTCGGAGAACCGCATAATTCTATTATATATTTTCCTTGAGGTTCTGTTCTGAACATTGTATAGAATTTAACAACACCATAGATTCTAGATATAGGAATTTGATATTTTGTGCTTATTTGCTTCATTGCATCAACTGAAATATATCCTTTTTTGTCTTGCTCTTCATGAAGGAGGTTAAGCAAGATGTCTTCTTTTTTTAATTGTTTTTTCTGTTGTTTTTTCACCATCTTCTTTATTATAGTATGATTAGGTTGTTTTTAAAATTTTAGAAGAAGATATAACTTAATTTTCTATACTGAAAGGACCATAAATTAGAGGCCCGCTCCAATCTTGATATTCTTCTATGAAATAGAATTCTTTACAAACATATGCTAATCTATAATGCCCGCAACCTTCTAATCCTTCCATGCCTTCACAAGTAGCATAAAAATATTTTACAACAAGTATTTCATCTCCATTTGAACAAACATATTTTTCAGTATCGAGTTGAAATCCTTCATTTATGGTTTTACCTTCCTTAGTTGTTCTCTTGAAATATTTTGTTAAAACTTCTTGTCTATCTGCTTCAAGGTTGGGAGGGATTTCTCCATGGGTGTATTTTAAATACGAAGGTATATTGTTATAATTACAATAATCTCCTTGAAGAGAACAATTTTGATTAAGATTAATAGAAGTATTTATTTTTGGTTTTTGATTGCTCCATATTAAGAATCCTGCAATTATCAAAACAATAACTGCTATTATTATAATTATTCTATATTGTTTTTTCATGATAATTAAAAGGAATGTCTGTTTTTAAAATTTTAGAAGTCATCATAAACTATTTAAAATCAATTTCATTTTTTAAATCATGAAAGGGGTGAAAGGTGTTAAAATAGTTCGTAGGCCTTGGGGCTTATTCAAGCAATTTGTTTTAAATGAGCAATGTACTGTTAAGATTCTGGAAGTTAAGAAGAATGAAGAACTTAGCTTACAGAAGCATAAACATAGAAGAGAGGAATGGTATTTTATAACATCTGGTTATGTACAATTAGGTAAGAAAGTCAAAAAGGTTAAGGAAGGGGAATTAGTTAAGATTGGAAAAAATGTTGCTCATAGAATAATTGCTCGTGGGGAGAATGTTAAAGTATTGGAAGTTTCTTTTGGAAAGTTTGACGAGCATGATGAAATAAGATTGGAGGATAAATATAATCGTAAATAAATAAAATGGCGAAAATTATTGCAGTTGATTTGGGAGGAACTAATTTGAGAGTTTCTTTGGTTCAGAACAATAAAGTTGTTAAGTACATTAAAAATAAAACTCCTAAAACTCAAAAAGAACTTACTGATTTATTGTTTAAGAGTATAGAATACTTGATGGAGAAAGATGTTAAGGGGATAGGAATTGCAAGTGCTGGGCCTCTTGAAAAAGGAATAATAAAAAATCCTCCTAATTTACCTTTAAGAAATTATAATATAAAAGCTGCTCTTGAAAAGCGTTTCAAGAAAAAAGTTGAAGTTTGCAATGATGCTCATTCTGTTGCATTTGCTGAGGCAAAGTTGGGTGTAAAGAAAAAGAATTTTATTGTATTAACAATTGGAACAGGAGTTGGAGGGGGAATAATTATTGATGGTAAATTGTATGAAGGTAGAGGATACGGCGGAGAAATGGGACATATTATTTTAGATAATGGAAAATCCTTTGAAAAATTAGTTGGATGGAAATACACCAAAGAGTTATCTAAAAAAGCATTTGGAAAAGAGTTGATGATAAATGATTTGCTTAAATTAAATAACAGTAAGTCAAAAGAAATTTTGAAGAAAGTAACAATGCATCTTGGACAAGGCATTGCAAGTTTAATTAATGTTTTTGACCCTGAAGTTGTTGTTTTAGCTGGAGGTGTAAGAGAAACAGGACAGGTTTATCTTAATATGATTAAAGAAGAAGTTAAGAAGTATGTTATTTTACCTAGAACAACACCTATTCAATGGAGTAAACTTGAGCATCCAGGAACTTTGGGAGCAAGTCTTTTAATCAAATGAGTGTGAAAAAATTTATGGCACCTGTAAGGATTGATTTTGGTGGTGGAACCACAGATATTTCTCCATTTAAAGATGAATATGGGGGATGTATTCTTAATGCAGCAATAAATAGATATGTTGTTGGAGAATTGAAAGCAGACAACAAAAAAACTCATTTAGAATACACAGGAAATATTCCAACTTCTTCCGGATTAGGAACTTCTGGAGTAATGAATTTAGTTTGGTTGAGTTTGATAATGCAAAAACAAGGAAAATTGGATTCAAAAGCTAAAACTAAACTTGCTGAGATAGTTTATGGTATTGAACAAGCAATGGGATTAGTTGGAGGAAAACAAGATCAATACGCAAGTGCATTTGGAGGAATTAATTTCATGGAATTCAAGAAAGATAAAGTAATAGTTAAAAGATTGAATTTGAAAAAAGAGGTTATAGAAAAATTAGAAAACAAATTGGTTTTGGTTTATACAGGAAAACCTCATTTTTCAGGAAATACTAATGGTGCAATGATGGATAATTTAAGAAAAGGAAAAAATAATCAGAACCTTTTAAGGATAAAGAATATAGCAATTGAAATGAAGAATGCATTGTTGAAAGGGGATTTAGAAAGGTTTGCTGAATTGATGAATGAAGAGACAGGGGAAAGAAAGAAATTGCATAAAAGTATAGTCCCTTCAAGCACACAAAAAATAATTGCAACCGCTATGGAAAATGGAGCAGTTGCAGCTAAAGTGTGTGGTTCCGGAGGAGGAGGAAGTATTTTGTTTTTTGGAGATAAGACAAAATTAAAACAAAAATTTAAAGACGATGTTATTGACTTCAAATTTGATTTTCAAGGCTTGAGAGCTATTTAATTCTAGGATATATTTAATTATTGGATAAAATCAGAACATTGTTCAACTGATTGAGTTATTAATAATAAAGTTTATAAACTATA
>CAYWFA010000040.1:0-5190 GCA_964457815.1 Candidatus Woesearchaeota archaeon | reverse complement strand
TTGTAAAATACCACACCATTAAATGTCCAATATGAATTGGTCCAGAAGGTCCGCACCCAGTATATATGAAAAACTTGTTGCCTTTTTCATATTCTCCAAGAATCCAATTCAAATCTCTACCTGCAAAAAATATTTTTCTTTTCAACATGAAGTGAAGTTCTTGTTTTCCAATATTCTTCTTTATTTTTTTTAGAATATCTTCATTTATTTTCTCTAATCCAAATTCTTTGACAAGTCGGTCATAATTCACTTCACCTTCTACTTCATAAGGATTAACAACCATCTTCCTATTGTTATCTTTTTCTTTGTCTTTTTCAACCATTATTATAAACAACAAGAAGCAATTTATTAATGTTTTCTTTAGAAAATTCAGTGTAGACAAGTGGTTAGCTACTAAGGGCCTCAAAGAATTGACCTTCATTCTTCCTCAGCTCTGCAACCCGCTAAGCATTCCAATAGGTGTTTAGGGCTGCTCCGATCAAGGCCTGACCCATTTCGCATCTACGAAATCAAAACGGACAAAGCGTCAACGTCGGAACAAAGATTCCTTGACACGCTTATCACGCCCCACTCGTAGTCTGCCATAAAGCCCGTTTGCAAGTAGCGGAGGGCTAACCCGCCGACGTAGTCTACAAAAATTCAACATAATTGCCATTTAAATGCCTTTTGGTTTGGCTTTACCAAGAGAATTATTTAGTTAAGAAAGAAAAATATTGATTTAATTGGGATGGTTTTTCCTATACATCTTTATATGAAGTTGACCTAAAGCAAAATACATTTTTGCATCCATTGAAAGTCTATTTCGTTCAAGATACTTATCTGCCTTATCTGCTTTTTCATTGTTCAATTGAATAAGCGCTTCTTTGATTAATAATTCTCCTTTACTTAGATTTTCCAAATTCATATCAAATCATAGAATATCAATTATTTATATCTTTCCAGAGCTTAATTTATTCTCTTATCAAAACTCTCAACTTTGCTTCATCAGCTTCAAAAAAGTTTATGCAAAAATCAGCAGCTTCTTTTTCATTGAAATCCTTGCAACTAAATATATCAATAAATGCCTTTTTAGGATTTTGCTGTTCTTCAAAGTGTGCTGTTATTGAAGAAGTTTCAATAAACTGCATAAAAGAATATCCTTCAAGTTTTCCAACTCCAAATCTTTTCAGATGTGTTGGCCCATATTTTTTCATTTTTATTTTTTTACAAAGTTCATCACAGAAGCGTCGAATCTCCTGGGGCTTACTAACATTGTCATTGCATCCAACTAAATCAACACTTGCAAGTTTTCCCCAAAATTTTTGAGTTTTTTTATTATTATTTTTTTTCATTTTTTAATATAAAAAATATCTATTTTTAAACTTATGCCTTATTTCAAAATCTTTTCTTCAAGAAAAATTGAGTTTCCGACGAGCTAATTATATAAAGATTTAATTATTTTTGAAAATCATAGAAGTAATTTGATTAAAATAAAAATTAAAACAAGAAAAATTATTATTTGAATTATAACCCAAGCCCAAATTGTTGTTTTTCCCTCTACGTAAGAACGAGATAATATTTCATTGTAACACGAAGAAGATTCAAGAGGTTTATTGTAGGAAAAAGAGCATCTGTTCTCATCAACACATTTCCTTGTCATTTCTCCATTCACACACTCTCCCCAACCAGAACACTTCCAGTTTGGTTCACAATATTCCACAAAATTATTGTTTTTAATTGTTTTTTCTTTTTCTTGTTCAATGAAACACATTTTTGAACATCCGTCAAAATTATTGGAATTTCCATCATCACACTCTTCTCCTTCTTGAATTATTCCATCTCCACATTGTTCATTTAAATTGCATTCTCCTAATGGACAACTACAACAATATTCCGAACAATCTTCTTCACATGCACATTCACCACAGTCTTCAGGACAAGTTGAACAGGTTTCATCATTGTTACATATTCCATCTCCACAGAATTCAATTATAGGACAATTTCCACAATCACAAGGACAGTTAATAACTGTTTCAAAATTGTTGCATATCATATCTCCACAGAATTCAAGTATGCAAAGAGCAGAACATCCATCTCCATTGTCTGTATTTCCATCATCACACCATTCTCCTACTTCCACAATATTATTTCCACATACTGCTTGTTCAGCACTTGCAATTCCAAGAAACATAATCAAAGATACACCCAATATAATAAGGGCAACTTCTCTTTTTCTCACCATTAGATTATATAGTTGAAATTACTTAAAAGCATATATGTTGTAAAAAACATGAATTATTTTACTTGTGTTCAGTAAGGATTTTTCTTTAAATAAACAATCATAATAATTACAACCAAAATAACCAATCCAAGAACAACTGCCAATAAAACCCATTGTCCTTTATCTGCACTGAATAATTTTTTGTTTTCTTCTCCATTGAACTCAACTTTGACTTTTGGATTATATTCTTTGACTGGTTTTTCATTTATTCCAAGATTCACTGTATTTCCTGTTGAAAATAATCTGCTTCTTGTTGAACTTTCTTTGCTTGGACTAGCAATCACAATTGCATTTCCAGATTGTTCTCCTACACCTGTATTTCCAAGAATTAAAGGAGTGCCTGAACTTCCAGAGCTTGTTGTACTTGCAGTTGGATTTAATTTTATAACATTATTTGGAACAACTTGATTTTCTTTTTTTGTTCCAGTCACAATTAAATCAGTGAATTTAATGTCTTCTCCGTCATCATACATAACCGTTGCTTTTATATCATAATATCCATATTGGGCAGTTTCAGGTATCATCAAATAAAATATTTCTGTTTCTTTGTTTTTATCTCCATACTTTTCAATTTCAATTTCTTCGCTTTTTTCAGAAATTCCAAGAGAAGGAATTTCAACTACAATGAAAGCATCTTCATCAGTTCTTCCAAGATTTTCAATTTTAACTTTAACTTCTAATTCTTCTCCAGGAGAAACACTTTCTTTATCTGGGATTATATCTGAAATAATTACATCGTGTTTCTTTCTTTCTATTTTTATTTCAACATATCCTGAATTACATTCATCATCTTCTCCTTCAACATAAACATAAATTGCAAAATCTTCACTTTCAATATCTAAAGGAATTTCTATACTGAATTCAAATTCTTCATATTCTCCTTCATCAATATCTAAATTTTCTTCAACGCTTTCAATACTTTCCTCTTCTTCTATGTCGTAAAGGTGAACTTCCACGTCAAATTCCATATCCTCTTGAAATTCATTCTTTATCCTTATTTTACCTTCAATTGTATCTCCTATTTCAAAATCATCGCCTTCATCAGGATCTTTTATATTTATTTCAATTGAACTGTCTTTTAAATCACATATTTCAGCATCCGAGAATTTAGGAGGTTCCTTTGTGTTTCCAACCAAGATTGTTATTTCTTCAGAATCTTTTAATTCTGTCTCATCTTCAGCAATGAAGGTTATTTTATATGAACCAGATTGATTGTAATTTGGTTTCCAAATAAATGTTGCTTTTCCATCTCCTCCATCTGAAAAACTTGCTCCTTCTGGTAAATTTTCAGCATACAAAATAATTGATTCCATATCCTGATCTGTTGCACTTACAGTGAATTTAAGTTCATTGTTTTCACTTGCAACTTTGTTTCCTATTTTCTTTAATATTGGATTATCAGGAGCACTTATGTTTATCATCCAATCTTCTGGAGCTTTATTTGTGTTTGAACCATCATCACATTCAATATTCCAATAATATATACCGTCTTCAAGATAATCTATATAAAAGCTTCCAAGAGTGTTGTTTTCAAATTCAGCTGTTTCCAGGACTTTATCGTTGGCAATAACACTACACTCAAGTTCTTGTGCCATATTATCTTTAACATAAAATTCCAATAAAACTTCTCTGTTTTCTGTGAAAAGTGTTTCACTTACAGGAGAATCAAGCTCAACTTCAGGTTCAGTGACATCTGCACTGTTTGAAACACCTTTTGTAGGATAATTCAATATTTCCCAATTATCTTCTCCATCAGGTATTCTTGCAAGGGAATTTTCTTCATTGAATTCTTGATATTCCATTCTATCAATTAAAACATCTTCACAAATTAATTCAAGATATCCCATTTCTTGTAATGCATTCCATCCAAATGCAGCAAAACCTTTGTTGTTTAAAGTTCCATACAACCCCAATTCTTCATTTCCATTTGAAATTGTACAATTCAACATATTGAAAAACAATTCTTCTGGATTATACAATTCAACCCATCCTTCACTTCCCCAAACAATCTCATTTACAACAACTTTTTGGAAAACTTGAACTTCAACTGTTTTATAACTATAATCTTGTCCATCATATGCGCTTATCAAGAATTCATAATTTCCAAAATCTTGTTCATTTGTTTGCCATTCAAAGGTTTCATAGTCTTGAACAAACCTTGAATCATTTATTGAAAATTCAAATCCTTCTTCTTCAACATCTGTTGCACTTACACTGAACATAATCTTGTCTCCAGCCAATACAAATTGTTTTTCTATCTCATTTATATTTGGAGCATCATTAACTGAATTAACTTTTATTATGAAAGTTTCAGTTATTTCAAATTCTTCATCATCAATTATTATTTCTGCTTGTTCTTCACCATACCAGTTTTCTTGAGGTTTTATGAAAATTGATTCATGATTTTCACTTAATTCAAGGATTATGTGGGAAGTGTTTTCAAAGGAATATTCAATTTCACTGTCAGGGTCATAAACAAACATATCCAAATGAAGTTCATAAATTCCATCTTCATCTATTTCTATAAATTCAATGTCTTGAAACAATTCTGGTGCATCATTTACAGGTAAAACTCTTAAGGTTATATTGTTTGTATACACCATATTTAAACCATCTGTTACTCTGAATATTATCCAATCTTCACCAAACCAGTCTTGTCTTGATTCAAAGTAAGCAACTCCATTTTCTATTTTTTTGAGTATTATATTGGAGTTTTCTGAACTTTCTGAAAAAAGATAATACAACTTGTCTTCATCAATATCACTAAAATATTCTGTTAAATTTAAAGTGTGGTTTGTGTCTTCATCCCATTCTTGTTCAGGAATATCCATAACTAATTCTGGAGCTTTGTTTTTATTCCAAACTTTAACACTGAATTTTTTGTTTGAACTTAATTCTCCGTCATTAGTTATAACAAAGAAATTGTAATC
>CAYWFA010000039.1:0-5332 GCA_964457815.1 Candidatus Woesearchaeota archaeon | reverse complement strand
AATTTGAAGTTGAATTCTTGTAGCTTCTGTTAATCAACTAATTTTATAAACCCCTTTGGATTTCTTTAAACATGGCAGCAATAAGTAAATCAGAGCTTGAATCTTTATTGGAAGAGCTCGAACAACATAAAGGAAGGCATACCGAATTGATTACAGTGTATATCTCAGCAGGATATGATGTTGTTTCTGTTCAAAAACAGCTGGAAGCAGAAAAATCAACTGCCAAGAACATAAAATCAACTTCAACAAGAAAAAATGTTATTGATGCTTTAGATAAAATTGTTAGATATCTTAAAGATTATAAAGGAAATCCTGAAAATGGGCTCGCAATTTTTTGTGGAAATGTTTCAAAAGTTGAAGGACAAGATGATTTGCAAATTTGGGGAGTTGAACCTCCTTTGCCTTTGAAAGTAAGACTTTACAGATGTGATAAAGATTTTGTTTTAGAACCGTTAAGAGAGATTATGGAAGTTTCAGAAATATTTGCTTTGCTTGTTATGGATAGAAAAGAAGCAACAATAGGGGTTCTTGAAGGTAAAAGAATAGAAGTTTTGCAAAAAATGACTTCTGGTATTCCAAGTAAAGTACGTGCAGGAGGGCAATCAAGTCAAAGATTTCACAGGATAACGGAAGGTTTAACAAAAGATTTTTACAAAAGAATTGCTGATGAAATGAAAAATCTTTTTTATGAAAGTAAAAAATTAAAAGGAATTTTAATTGGAGGTCCTATTCCTACAAAAGATGAGTTTATTGACAACGAATATCTTGCAACAATTTTAAGAAATAAAATTATAGGAAGAATTGATATTGGGGGAAGCGATGAATCAGGTCTTAAAGAACTTGTTGAAAAATCAAGAGATATTCTTGTAAATCAAGAAATAGTTTACGAAAAGAAACTTATGGAAAGATTTTTTGAAATGCTGGGAGCAAAACCAGATTTCGTTGCATACAAACAAGAAGGTGTAAAAAAAGCATTGGAATATGGTGCAGTTGATACTTTGTTTTTATCAAAGGAATATGATAAAGACCTTGCAAAAGAATTGAAAAGAATTGCTGAAGAAAATGGAACTAAAATTGAAATGATTTCAACAGAAACAGAAGAAGGAAAACAGTTCTTTCAACTTTCAGGAGTTGGAGCTATACTTAGATATAAGTTGTAATTTAAAAAATTCTTATTATTTTGTTTGGGATATTGTCTGAATCTTCACAGTGATATACTTTATGGGTTATTTGGTTGAAAATTCCTTGTAATTTTAAATTGTTTTTTTCAATTAAATCTTTGTTTTCTTTGTTTATTTTCAGTTGAGGGGGTTTGAATATTTCTGGGGAATATCCAAAACAAGTTTCAAATTCATAAATTCCTGATTGTAGATTTTCTTGAGTTATTTCTTGATAAAGAAATTCTCTGTAAGTGTGATTTAATCCATGAAGAGCAAGAGTTTTGTTTAAGGACAAGATATAATCACACCATTCTGGATAGAAAGAGAGAGGATGTTCTTGATAATTAGGTATTACATATAAAACATCTGGATTGTATTTTTCAAGTTCTGGACAAGGAATTCCAGGAGTAATGTCGTCAATCTCTGAGGGGTTTACTGCCCTTATTAAAAATAGTGAAATTAGAACGGTTAATACTATTATAATTATTTTTAATACTACTTTTTTCCTCTTTTTCATATTTTTTCAATGAATTTTGTTATTAAATAATTATTGATAATGCTTTTAAATAGAGGTTGTTTTTATGATTTATGACTACAAGCCAAACAATGAAAGAGATTGATGATGCTAAAGAAAAAGAAGATTTGAAAATTTTAGAAGCAGTTTTCTTTATTTCTGGAAGATTCTTGAATATGCAAGAACTTATTTCTTTAAGTGATTTAAATCCTATAATAATTGGAGATTTAATTGAAAGATTGAAAGACAAATACAATAAAGATGATTCTGCTTTAGAAATTGTTGAGAAAAATGGACTCTGGAAAATGGATGTTAGACAAGAATATTCTCATATTATAAATAAACTTGCAACTGGAAGTTCTGAATTCACCAAGGCAGAACAAGAAACATTAGCGATAATTGCTTATAAACATCCAATAAAACAATCAGTTATAATTAAAATTAGGGGAAATAAAGCTTATGATCATATCAAAAAGTTTTATGATTTAGGATTAATTAAAAAGAAAAAAATAGGGCATACACACGAATTAAGTTTAAGTGATGATTTTTATGAATACTTCAGTGTTTCAGAAAGTGAAAGAACAAATGTTGCAGGTTTAAGTGAAGAAATAAACAAAGAAATAGAAAAAGCGGAGAAAGAAGTTGAAGAGGAAGAAGCAGAAGGAAAATTTCAAGAAGAAGTTGTTTCAGAAGATAAATCTGAAGATAATTCTGAAGTTGAAAAAGAAATTCAAGAAAAAAAAGAGGTTCAAGAAGATGAAGAATATTCTAAAGGGGTTTTAGATCAGGACAAGGATGCAATAGATGAACTTAGAAAGATTGCAGAAGAAGATGAAGAAAGTGAAACCAATCAAGAAAAATAGGTACAAATAAATTATTACAATAATGCTTAAAAGAACAAGATTATAGGTATTTTTATGGAACCAATTACAGTTATTTATTTGATTTATATTTTTATAGGATTTTATTTTCTGTTTTTGTTTACACTTATTTATATCCAAAACAGGAAAGACTTGTATTATTGCCCTAAACCTAAAAAAAATTATTCTTTGAGTATTGTTATTCCTTGTTACAATGAAGGTGCTACAATAGAAAGAACAATCAAATCTGTTTTGGAAGCAGGTTATGACAATCTCAAGAAAGTTATTGTGGTTGATGATTGTTCTAAAGACAATTCTTATGAAATAATAAAAAGTCTTGAAAAAAAGTATTCAAAAGTAATGGCTGTGCAAACTCCTAAAAATACAGGCAATGCAGCAGGTTCAAAAAATTATGGCGCAAAATTTGTTGATACGGAATTAATAGGTTTTAGTGATGGAGATTCCTTTATTGAAAAGGGAGCAATAAACAAATTAGTTGGTTTTTTCAATGATGAAAAAGTGGGGAGTGTTACTTGTTCGGTTCTTGTTGAAAACAAAAAAAAGTTTATTGAAAGGGTTCAAGCAGTGGAGTATAAAGTTATTAAATTTTCAAGAAAGCTTTTGGAATTTGTGGATTCTATTTATGTAACTCCTGGACCTTTAGGTATTTTCAGAAAGAGTGCTTTTGATGAAATAAAAGGATTTGATGAATCAAATTTAACTGAAGACATTGAAATAACTTGGCATCTTCAATCAAAGGGTTATAAAGTTAAAATGGCTTTGCCTGCCAGAGCCTTCACTGTTGCTCCTTCAACTTTGAAAGATTGGATTAAACAAAGAAATAGGTGGAATATTGGGGGATTGCAAACAAGTGTTAAATATGGTAAAGATTGGTTTAGAAAAGGAATGCTTGGGAAATTCATACTTCCTTTTTTTGTTTTATCTTGGGTTGTGGGGTTATTTGGATTAGCTGTTTTGCTTTATAGGATTTTAAGAATTCTTTTCCTTAAATTGGTTTCAACAACTTATTCAATTCAAACTCAAACCTCTCTTGTTAGATTTGAGGATATAACTTTAATGCCAAATGTGCTTGTATTTTTTGGGTTAATTATGTTCTTTTTGAGCTTGTGGTTTACTTTGCTTTCATTGTTTTATATGAAAGATGAAAATCGTAAAGGAGAGAATTTTCCAGTTCTTAGTTTTTATATGATTTTTTATGTTATGGTATATCCGATAATTTTAATAAGTTCCTTTTATAAATTTTTGAGGGGACATAGAAAATGGTAAAATTTTTAGAAAACAGAAAAAGGGTTTTTTGGGAAGCTCTTCTATTAACTGTGGTTGTTTTTCTTTTCGGTCTTTTGATTGGTATAGTCTATGAATCTTCAAAATCTTCAGATATGAATGAGTATTATTCTGTTTCAGAATTATCTTTAATGGATATTTTTGCTTTGAATTCTCTTGTTAATGTTGACTCTGAAGATTGTTTGATTCTTACAGAATCTAATTTGGACTTTGCTGATAGAATATATGAAGAAGCAAAGACTTTGGCAAAATATGAAGCTGCAGGCAAGATAACCAAAGAAATAGAAATAGTTCATAAAAGGTACGATGTTTTAAGAACCTTTTTATGGATAAACACCATAAAAACTTCTGAGAAATGTGAAAAAGATTATTCAACAGTGGTTTATTTGTATGAATATTCTTCTGATGATTTAACAAAAAAAGCAGAACAAAATGTTTGGTCTAAAATTCTTTCAGATTTCAAGGAGCAAGAAGGAGGGGGAATTCTTTTAATTCCTATCGCAGCAGATAGTAATCTTACTTCTTTGGATTCTTTGATTTCTAAATTTAAAATAACCGAATACCCTGTTGTGATTATTGATGAGAAATATGTGATTAAAGATTTGAGTTCTGTTGAAGAACTTGAAAAATATTTATCTTAATTGATTAGTTATTTTTACAATTTTTTATTTTTTTATGGATTTTGAATAATACAAATATTAAAAAAGGGCATATAACTAAATTTTTTATGGCAGAATGTTTTAGATGTGGTGTTTCTGATGAAAGGGAAAAATTATTTGACGCTATTTCCGGAAAAGGAGTTGTTAAAATATGTAAAAGTTGTGCTAAAGCTGAAGAACTACCTTTAATTCAACCAGTTGAGTTAAATAAACCCGAAAAAACTAGAAGTGTTTATGAAAGGCTTTCGGATATGGCTAAAATTGATCCAGATAAGCACAGAAGCATGCTTCTTGAAAAAGCTAAACAAGATTCAACTAGGAGATATAAAGATGATAGGTTAAGAAGACAAGAAACTACTTTGAAAGATATTGTAGATAAAAATTTCCAGAAGAATAATCCTCAGAAAAGAACAGATTTAATCCCTAATTTTCATTGGGCGATTATGAGGGCAAGAAGATCCAAGAAATTGTCTCAAAAACAACTGGCAGAAAATATAGGTGAACCAGAGTCTTTGATTGTAAGTGCTGAAAATGGAGTTGTATTGAACAATGCAGATAGTTTAATTAGAAAACTTGAGAATTATTTTGGAATTAAACTAAGAAATACAGATAGTCCTTATGCTTCTGAAACAAAGGGAAGTTCACCTTCAATCGAGGCAAGAGAAAGATTTGAAAAAGAAGGCAAATTGGACAAAGAAATAGCAGAAAAGTTAACTATTTCAGATTTACAAGAAATGGATAAGAAAACTGCTTCAGAAGATAGAAAAGGATTCTTTTCTTTGTTTAAAAGAAACAGAAAAAAACAAGAAATTAAAGAGGAATCTGATTCGAAAA
>CAYWFA010000038.1:0-5416 GCA_964457815.1 Candidatus Woesearchaeota archaeon | reverse complement strand
TGGATTAAAATTCTTTTCAATAGACGATAAAATACTTACAAACATAGAAAATCATTTAACTGAAAAATATAATTGCAAATTAATTTCGCTTTCAACCAACACCTACAATGATTCTCCTAAAGAAAGATATATATTTACATTCAAGAAAAGAAATAAAACAAAAAATTAAGCGCTTAACCTCTATCTGGAAAGATGTGTTTTCCTTTAAATCTGTAAAAAAGGTCTCTTAAATGAATCTTATAATGATTTTTATAATTTTCATTACAAGCATTTCTTTCTAAAAAATCACTCATTCTATAGTTGTTTTCCTTGGAATCCGAATTATCAATCAAAACATTCTCATCTGTGTCGACTTTTCTTTCTATCATTATAATAAACCTACTTAATCATATTTAAAGATTTTCATAAAAATGGACCCGGAGAGAATCGAACTCCCATCTGCTGCTCTCTCCGTAAATTAATTTACGCTGGAGGCAGCCAGTCTACCATTGGCCTACGGATCCGTGTTATGCAATTCTCTATGGCAATTTGCACATAATAATATACATTTTTCTATTTCTTTTAAAGCCTTTTGTTTTGAAAAATCCTTTATTAATCTAGATACGTTCCCTTCTTTGTTTCCTAAATTATGATGAAAGTCCAATGCACAAAAGGATTTATTATATCCACATTTTGAACATCTTCCACCTAATTTTATCTTTAATTCTTTTTTTAAATTATTAATTCGTGCTATTTTTTCTTTATATCTCACCTCTTTATTTTTTTCATAATACCTTTTATCTATTATTGTTCTGGATTCTCTAGGAGGAATATTAAATTTGTAACTTTTTCTAGACAAATCTATTCTAACTGCCTTATGTTGAACAGAACGTTTACTCCTATTTAACTTTTTACAAATTTCATCCATAGGAATTCTTTTATTATAATTTTCTTTTAAGAAAACAATTTCATTCTCTTTCCATTTCATAAAAAAGATAGTATTTTTGGGTATTTAAACAATCGTAACCTTTTTAGAGGTATAATTACTTCAACTTCTTGATCTCTTCAATTTCTTCCTGTGAAATGGCACACCCCTTGGATTTTATTGCATAAAGAAGCGCATCCAATATAAAGATTCCATCTTTCAACTCAACTAACCCTTTTTTCCATGCCACATAAATCAATTCAGCAGAACGAATAACTTGAAAATTTTTGAAATAAGCAAAGTTCTGTTTAACCAAAGAAATGTTTGTATGCAATTTTCTTACGAGAAGTTCTCTAAGATTTTCAGGTTTTTCAATAAGCAACCTTGTAGTTCTTTCATCAATGACAATAACATTTTTTATGTTTTTCTTGTTTAAAATATCACTAAGAGCAATGCAAGAAGCTTCTCCAAGATGAAGAATCTTAACAGACTCCTTGGGACTCATAAAAAAAGAATTAGCAATATTCATTATTTCGTTGGATTTGCTTTCAATAACAGAATCATCAAAACCATAATCTTTTGCAAGTTCTATAACTTTTTCATCTAAAAGTTTTTTTGTTCTTAAAGCTTCAAGTTCAAAATTTTTTATGGTTAAAGGCTTGTCAATTATTTCTTTTTTAACTTGCTGAGTAATTAAAAAAGCGCCATCAAAGATATCCTTAAGTGCTCTTAATTCTTTGTCTAATCCATTCATAGATATAGTTATCAAAGCACCAGCATCAAAAATTATTGCTTTTTTAATTTCTTTCATTTTAATTATTCAACTCCTTGTGAAAATAAACAAATTTATCTCCTTTTATGTAATTTCTTTTTTCAACAAAAGTTATCATTTTCTTGTTGTTTTCTTTAATAATCAAACCAATATATCCTTGATCTTTCACTTTCTTCTCCAAACAATCCATCATCTTGCTCCCAACTCCTAATCTTTGATATTCTTGTTCAACAACTAAAAGATACAAATAACAATATTCTTTCCATAAGTTTGCAATAAGAACAGCTATAATTTTATTTTTAAACTTGGATACAAAAACAAGATTAATTTTTTGTTTAACATAATCTTTAACTTCATTTAAAGTGAATATTTCTCCTTTATAGCCAATTAAATTTTCAGAACCATTCAATAATTTCAAAATAATTTTTGAATCTTTAACACTTGCTTTTTCTATTTTAATTTCATTTAAATTGAATTCCATTTCAGTTTCTCAAATCTTTGTAATCAGGTTTAGTTGAAAGTATTTTGACTATATATGCGATAGAAATTCCTGCAAAAATCAACGCTAAAACAAGAGCAGGCCATGATTCAGTAATAAATGTGCTCAAAATTAATCCAAGTGCTCCAAACAAATTCAAAATATGATACAACACATAATTTATTTTAAGTTTCTTTGTGAAATATAATATGTAAGCTACAACAACAAGCAAAGCTCCAAACCAACCCATCAAAGAAAACAATGTAAAAACTTCCATTATTCAAACATCTCCATTGCCAATTTAATTCTTGATTTTGTGTTCTTTGTACGATTTTCAGGAACATCTGGGATGCCCGTCTTTCCAGCATATTCTGCAAGTTCATATTGGCTTATTCCAAGAAGGCTTGCTGTCTGCTCCATAGAAATTCCATGTTCATATATTCTTGATGCCTTGCTTATTTCTGCATTTCTAAGAACTTCTTTAACATATTTTTTAAGTTTCCCTGAAAGATTTTCAACAGAACTTCTAATACTTTTGAAATCCTCTCTGAATCTATTGTAATCTTTTTTTTCAATATCTTGTATTGATTTATTTAAATAAAGCAAAACATTTCCATAAAATTTTTTCCAACCCGGAAGCTGCCTGTAATCCATCCTTTCAACAATCTTACTTAAAGAATAAACCATAACTGCAACAGCAATATTGTCTGGATCCTGAGCCAAAGAAGCAGTATTTATTGTTTGATTGCTTAATCCTCTAAGACTAAAAGTATCGTTTTTTTCAAGAGCAACTTTAGTCTCCTTCAAAATTCTTAAAACATTCTCAGCTTCTTGCATGTAAATTATCTCCTTCTTTAAATCAAACTAAAAAATTAAAGAAAAAAGATTATTTAAAGGTTAAGATATTGTGTTAACTATGAAACAAGTATTGCTTGACACAAATTTTATTTTAACTTGTATAAAACAAAAAATAGATTTTTTCGAGGAGTTTTATTTAATTGGGATTCAGATTATCATCCCTCAACAAGTTATAAATGAACTTGAAAAACTTGAAAAAACAGTTGCATTAAATCTTTTAGAAAAAGAAACAAAAAACTACAAAATAATATCGCTTAAAGGAAAGAATGTTGACAATTCAATCGTTACATATTCCAAAGAAAATCCAAGTGTAATAATTGCTACTTTAGACCAAGAAATGAGAAGAAAAATAAAAAACAAAAAAGTAAACATAAGAAACAAGAAAACCCTTGAAATTATATAATAAAAACCTCTAAGAAACCTTTTTAAAGCAATTTTTACTTTAATTTTTAAAGAAAATGTTTTACTTAGCTGAAGTTCAAGATTATGTAAGAGTTGAGCCGAAATTGTTCGGTTTACCTACTGTAGAAGCTGTTGACCATCAACTAAGAGAAATCTATGCAAACTATTATGATAAAGAACTTGGAAGATCTGTTGCAGTTATAGAAGTTTTAGAGGTTGGTGAGGGAGTAATAATCCCTGGAGACGGTGCAACATATTATAATTCAAAATTCAAACTTCTTGTATGGAAACCAGAGCTTCAAGAATTGGTTTATGGAGAAGTTTCAGAAATAACCAAATTTGGAGCATTCATAGACATGGGTGTGATGAGAGGAATGATCCATATAAGCCAAACCATGGATGACTTTGTAAGTTTCAGTAAAACAAACGTTCTTTCAGGAAAAGTTTCAAAAAGAAACTTAAAACAAGGAGATATGTGTATGGCAAGAATTGTTGCAATCTCACATAAAGGAGACGAACCAAAAATAGGTTTAACAATGAGACAACCAGGATTAGGAAAAATTGAATGGATAAAGGAAGATTCAATTAAAAAAGAAAAAGAAGCTGAAAAAGCAGAAAGATTAGCTGCAAAGGGCGAAGCAAAAGGTGAAAAGAAAGAAAAGAAAGGAGCAAAAAAGAAATAAAATGGCAAAACCAAAAGCTTGTAAATTATGTTCAACAATTCTTGAAGATGGAGGAGATAAATGTCCAAACTGTGGTTCCAAAGAATTAACAGAAAGTTTTAAAGGACGTGCTGTAATATTGGATCCTGAAAAATCTGAGGTAGCAAAAAAAATAAACTTAAAAGAAAAAGGGAACTTTGCAATTAAAACCAGATAAACTAAACTAATTCAAATGGAAATAAAAGATATCAAAGAAACAAAAAATCTTGTTTTTGAAAGAAAAGAAATACAAGCAACACTAGTTGCAGAAAAATCTCCAAGCAACAAAGAAGTAAAGGAACTTCTTGCAAAGCAATTTTCTGTACCAGTAGATGCAATAAAAATAAATGGAATTTACGGAAAATATGGGATAAGTGAATTCCAAATAAAAGCAAATATTTACAAATCAAAAGAAGACAAAAATAAAACTGAAAAAAAGACAAAAAAAGAAATTGAACAAGAAAAAAAAGAAGCAGAAGCTGTAAAGAAAGCTGCAGAAGAAGCTAAGAAAGCAGCTGAAGAAACAAAAAAAGCAGAAGAAGCTGCTAAAGAAGTTAAAGAAGAAACTAAACCAGAAGAAAAAACTGAATAATTCAAAGAAATAAAATGGCAAAGAAAAAAATAATAAAGAAAGGAAAAAAACCACACAAAAACAAACCTACTAGCAAGAAATACACAAAATATCAAGTTGATGGAGACAAAGTTAAAAGACTTTCAAAATTCTGTCCAAGATGTGGTCCAGGAGTATTTTTAATGAGTTCTAAAGGAAGACTTTACTGTGGAAAATGTCATTACACTGAGTTTGAAGGAAAGAAAACTGAAGAAAAGAAAGTTGAAGAAAAAAAGTAAGCTGATAACTATTTCATCTTCTTGAATGCTCTTTTGTATCTTTTGGCTTGTTTTGAGACACAAGAATTTTTAGAATTTATTATTGGTTCTGGTTTATATTTTCTAGAATTAAGATGTGCTTTTGAATCAAAATTGCAAGATTTGTAATAATAATTATGAATTTTTTGATATCTATCCATATTTGCTTCTCTGCCTTTTTTACTTATGCAATGCATCTGATATTTATCTGGATCTGAACCTGTTCTATGCTGAGCTTCCAAAGAAGAATAAGATATTCCAAGAACTCCCAAAGTAAATACTGTTTTTTTAAGAATTTCTCCTAAATTTTCCATATAAAACATACCCTTCTGGAACTATTTAAAGATGATTGTGAAAGAAAGTAATAATCTTAGAAGATAATATTACAAAACCCTGGGAGAATCTTCAAGCCAACAAAAAGTAGACCTGAAGCG
>CAYWFA010000037.1:0-5476 GCA_964457815.1 Candidatus Woesearchaeota archaeon | reverse complement strand
AATTATGATAGAACAATCAATGAAGGAGGTTGTAAAATAAACAATCCTAAAGGAAAATATATCGATGGAAAAGATGGAAAAATTTGGGATTGTTCGAATTGTGATTTTCCTCATGTAAAAGATAATGCAATTAAATTGCTTGAAGGTTTATTTAGATAATGTTTAACATGGAAGTAAAAGTAAAAAAATTACATCCTGATGCTATTATACCTAAATATGCTCATGAAGGTGATGCAGGAATGGATGTTTATGCGATTTCTAAAAAAGAAACAGAAAAGTACATAGAATATGGAACAGGATTATCTTTTGAAGTTCCTTTAGGATATGTTATGCTTGTTTTTTCAAGAAGCAGTGTAACAAATAAAGATTTAATGCTTAAAAATTCTGTTGGAGTTTTGGATTCTGGATATAGGGGGGAATTGGTTTTAAGATTCAACAAGTTTGGAAAGGATGATTATGAAGTTAAAGAAAGAGTAGGACAAATTATGATTTTACCTTTTCCACAAGTGGAGTTTCAAGAAGCTGACGAATTAGCGGAAAGTTCAAGGGGTGAAGGTGGATGGGGAAGCACTGGAAACAAATAAGCTATTGATATATCTATTTTCAAGTTTGATTATCTTTATAAAAGAATGTTGATTTTGTTTTGTAATCAAAATGGTTGCAGTTATTAATCCAAAAGTAGATGTTGTTTCTTATGGTCCTGTATTGGAAGTTGAAGGTGAAGATGAAAAAAAAATAACAATTACTCCTGATGAATTTGTTTATGGTGCAGCTAATATAACTTACAAAGATACTGGTGCATTAAGAGAATTGATTGATAAGAAAAAAAACGAAGAGGATTTAAAAGATAAAGTTAAGAAAATGCTTATAAAAGTTGGAGGTTCAGGACATGCATCAATGGCTACAACTCCCGGATTTTGGGCTTTTATTGAGGGAGATAGTTCAAAATTTGTAGATTCTATTTTTACAACTGCTGTTTTTGGAAGTTCATTGATGCCTTCTGGAAGAAGAGTTCCAATAACTAAGGAAGCTATTCTTGTTCCAAAAGCAATTGCAGATAAAGGAAAAGAATTAACAGATTTATATCTCAAGCAATCTGAAGAGAACATAGATACATATGAAATTTTAATGGATAAAAGAAAAGTTCCGAAAGAAGAAGCTGCAAAAATTGTTCAATATGGGCATAAAGGAGGAGGATTTATGTTTATGCCTCTTGAAACTTTGATTCACTTTTCTAAACTTGCTGAAAAAGATACAGATGCAATGCCTGATGAAGGTAAGGAAATTATTTCTCAATTAGAAGGATTTGTTAAAGAAAATGGAATGGGTACAATTTATGAAGCAAGAAAACAAGCTCCAAGAACAGGTTGTGTTCATCCAAATATATTCCGAGATGTTCAAGGAATAAATGAAAATTATGCTGAGGAATTTTTAAGGAGGTCCACTGAAAATTCAAATAATTTATTTTATAATTCTCAGTTAATATCTTCAGATATAGATTTAAGTTCAGTTTTAGCAAGAAGATTGGAAGATTATTTCAGAAAAAGAGAAGAAATCTTTAAGAGTCCTCTTTCAGTGAAACAAGAATGGAGTAATTTACTTTCAAATCTTGAAGAAATTGTTGATGATTTTAATGCTTCCACAAGTATCAAGATAGCTTCAAATATTCCATGGAGAGTTTGGGGAGAAGTAAAGAGACATAGAACTTTGTCCCAAGACACAGAATCAATTTATCACGCAGTTAATAGAGCAAAAGAGGCTGTATTTAATTTAGATTTAGGGAGAGAGTCTCCGGAGTATTGGAAAAAAGTTTTGTCTATTCCCAATTCTGTTGAAAAAGATTCTGAAAATTTTAAAATGTGGACAGATGCTTTTTCAAATTCAATCAAAGTTTATGATAAATTAATTGATTCAGGGGTTAAAGAAAGTGAGGCAGTTGCAATTATACCAAGAGGAATTAAAATGATTAATATAAAAAATTTTGATTTATATAATTTAACTACTGGTTATGTTTCTTTGAGATTATGTGGTACAGCTGAAGCAGAAATGAGAGCAATAACCGAAGGGGAAGCAAAGATATTGAAAAGTGTTCTTCCAAATCATCTCTCTGAATTGATTGCTCCTAAATGCCATTATGTTGGATTTTGTCCTGAATTAGATTATCAAGGAGCAAAATGTAGAAAAGTAAATCAGGAAGTTAAAAATTACGACGAAGATATGCATAAAAGCTTGCAATCTGCAAGAATAAAAGGGATTGAAGAAAAGCTATAATTTAATATAAAAAACCAACAATTTTAAAAATACACTATTTCTATATGGAACATGGTAACAGAATTAACAAATGGAGCATTTCATGATTTCGTCAAAGAAGGAACTGTTTTAATTGACTTTTATGCTGACTGGTGTATGCCTTGTGTGATGATGGGGCCTATTGTTGAAGATTTATCGGAAAAATTTAGTGGTAAACTTAAAGTAGGAAAAGTTAATGTTGAAGATGGACATGAGATTGCACAAAAATTTAATGTTTCTTCAATTCCTAATTTTGTTTTATTTAAAGAAGGTAAGGTTGCAGGGAATTTTGTTGGGGCTATGAGTGAAGAAGATTTTGCAGATAAAATAAAGAAATTCTTGTAAACTCTTTTTTTGTATAACAATTCTTATAAATTAAGTTTTATTGAACTTATTATGGATCTTGAAAATAATGAAGGTTATGAAACTGACTTTGTTTATGAAACCGAACAAAAATATTTTATAACTTATAAAAGTAAACTTAATGGTGCATCAAGCGTAGTGAGTGGAGAAGCAGTTAGTAGATGTAACGCGGAAGAAATATTTAATTCAAAGATTTATAATTGTGAAATAATTAAGATACAAAATAGAGATGAGTGGATAGAAGATATTGGAATTGAACTTGCCAAGGATTTGATGAAGCATATTAAAACTCTTGAGAGTGTTGTTGAAAAAAATTAGAATACCTGCTTGAAGACTTCATTCATATATTTTATTGCCCAATTTCTTAAAAATAATGCTCCAGGATAGTGATCTATATTATGTGAATCATAAGCATATATTTTTCCTTTTTCAAATTCAAATTCTTTTTTCTTTTCTTCTGAGAATTTAATATATATTTCTCCAAATGATTGACAATTAAATTCGTTTTCATTGAAGTAAATACTTCCTCCAGCATTTCTGTTTATTGAAAAGCATTGAACTAATCCATTTTCTAAGAAGTTCACATCATCTTCCCAGAATCCATTTAAAATTTGATGATTGTAGTGTTTTTTTACAACTGGTTTTTCTTTTAGGAATACTCTATTTATCCATTCTTTTCGCTCCCTATCTTCTGGATTATATTCTTTCAAATCTTCATACCATTCTTCTGCTACTTCTGGAAATATTTTTCGTGCTAGAGATTCATCTATTTCTAGGTTAGGATCTAAAAGTTTTGGATGTATAGGTATTTGAAAACAGGTTTCATTTAAAATAGGTAATTCTTCTTTTTTTAGAAATAATTGTTCTAGTTCCATGATTTTATAGATATTAAATTAGTTATAAAGATAATTATAGTGGATTGGATAATTTTATAAACTAATTGTATGTTTTTCTGAAGTATGGCTCCGTAGCTCAGCCTGGTTAAAGTTCTAACGAACAAACCATTCTGAGAAATAGAGTTATTCACAATATGGCTCCGTAGCTCAGCCTGGTTAGAGCACTGGACTTTTAATCCAGGTGTCGAGGGTTCAAATCCCTTCGGGGCCATTTATTTTTAATTTGATTTGAACTCTCGGGTTTAACAACGAATTAATGAGTTGTTAGGTCGAGCGTACGTGAGGCCCAAATCCCTTCGGGGCCATTTATTTTTACTTATTTAACACAATAATCCTTAAAAATGGAATTAATATCTTTTAATTATGATTGATTATAGTAGGTATAACAAACAAGTTATTAATGAAGGAAAAAGTAATCAAAAAACAAAAACAACTCTTGAAGCTTCTTTTACATTTAAAGATGAAGTTGCTCCTGTGAATAGAGAAAAGATTTTTGGCAGAATCTGGGGTAAAAAAGAACCCGGAAGATTATTTGAATATCCTCTTTTTGAATATTTGCGGGAAGTTGAAAAAATAAATTATAATTTTTTTTATAGGAGGTATTATGATTCAGATCATAGTAAAGATAGAGAAATTAAGTTAACTAAACTTCCATGGGGAAAATTAGGTTTAAAGTTGAAAATAAGTTCTTCTAAAAATCTGGATTCACATGAATTGATTGATTTAAATTCCTTAAATAGATTTATTCTCACAGGAAAATATCCAATTGAAAAGGATTGAGTTTATGAATTACTTTTGTAAATAGGAGTAGTACTCTGAAAAAATGTAGTGTATAATATGAATGCAAAGGTTTAAAAACCAATTTTTGCTCTCTTTTATTATCACAAAGTTGTTAAATATTTATCCTGTGGCAACTGTGCTGAGGATTTAAATGACATAACGAGAAGATGCACATTCTACAACCAAAACACACTAAACTTAATGAAAAAGAAATTCAACAACTATTGGAAAATTATAATCTTTCTAAATCCCAAATTCCAAAAATTTTTCTTAATGACGCTGCTCTGGCAAATATGAATTGTGCAATTGGAGATGTTATAAAAATTGAAAGAACAGAAGGAGATAAAATAAATGTGTATTACAGGGTTGTGGTATAAGAGCGTATAATGGAAAAAAAGGGACATATAATCGTTAAAAATTATTTAAAAGAACATTCACTAGTTGAATCAAATGTTATTTCATTCAATAATTTCATTGAAAAAAAACTTCAGGAGATAGTTGATGAAATTTCTGAAACAATTACAAATGAAGAATTCGAAATAACTTTAGGAAAAATTGAGGTTGGAAAACCAAGAGTTACTGAAGCTGATGGAAGTGCTTCTTTGATAACTCCCGCAGAAGCTCAATTAAGAAATCTTACTTATTCTGCACCTATAACCCTTGAACTTACTGTTAAAAAAGACAATCAAATTGATTCAGAAGTTGTTGAAATAGGAAGAATACCTATTATGGTTAAAAGTAAAGCATGTAATACTGTTGGAATGTCAAAAGAAGAATTGATATTGAATTACAATGACCCTTTGGATCCAGGAGGATATTTCATAATTAAAGGAAATGAAAGAGTTATGATTATGGCAGAAGATTTAGCTGAAAATCAACCTTTCATTGAAAACAACAAAAAAGGCGATTTAACTCTTAAATTATTTTCATTGAAAGGAACTTACAGAATACCAGTAACAATCACAGAAAACAAAGAAGGAATTTTCAATGTTTCTTTTAGCAGATTCAAGGATATTCCTGCAGTTATATTGCTTAAAGCACTTGGATTAACAAAAGAATCTGATATTGCAAAATATATCGGAAAAGAAACAGACAGTGTTATTGTTAATTTGTATGAATATACAAACATTGCTGAAAAAGAAGATGCA
>CAYWFA010000036.1:0-5540 GCA_964457815.1 Candidatus Woesearchaeota archaeon | reverse complement strand
TATTTTTTAGTGACAAAATATTATTCAAACTTATTTTATTTACAACCTAGCAATTCTCCCAGCACTTGTTAGTGTATAACCATCTTCTTTGTTGACGAAGTCCATGTCTTCAAGATCTCCTATTGCTCTATAGAGCATTGCTGTTGAAAGATCAACCTTCTTTGAGATATCTGTTATACTCATTCCAGGATTTTTGTCTATTTCTTCGAGTATTGATTTTTGGCTTTCTGTTAACTTAAAGCTAAGTTTTGGAAGGTAAATCACTTCTTTTTTCTCTTCTGTATTATATGCTATTTTTTTTACTCTATCATGCCTGGCATAAGCTGCAAAAAGAACTCCTATTGCTTTGGTTTTTCTTCCACTTGTAATATTAACGAAAATTTGATTATCATTTGGCTCAAGGTCAATTATTTCAACAACTTTCTTGGCAATATCCACAATATCATATACATCTGTTTTTACTATTTTTATATCTATAACCTTGCCCAAAGAGTTTTGAATGAGTTTAACTGAAGCATCTTGCTCTTTATTTGTTTCTTTATCTATTAGAAGAATCATCCTGTCTGGTCCTAGTCTTGTTGCTGCCAAAAGAACAGGGTCTGGACCATAAACTGTGGCAATTAATACTTTCTTACCCATATCACCTTTCTCTTTTATGGTATTATATGGGCTTTCTTGATTTATATATGTTTCCATTCAAAAAGGATAAAACTCTATTATTTATATATCTTTATATCTATTTGTATATAATTATACTTATTGATAGAAAAGCTTAAATAGTTAGAGCTCTATGAAATTTATACCCTGGAGGTTTATTATCATGAACAAAGAAATCCAACAATTCCTTAAAGATTCCAATTTACCCGAGAATCATAAATTAACTGTAAATTTTTTGGTTGATGCTATTGAACAAGATAAAATCAATGAGTTTGTTAGCAAGACATTCTTGTTTTCTGGGACTCCTGGAATTGGAAAAACTTATTTTGTTGAAAATTTTGTTAAAAAACTAAATTTACCTATACTTTTCTTGGGACCTTTCAAGTTTGAGCACCCTAATTGCGTTCAGTGTAATACTCTTAAAGAGATATATGATAGATTGCTTAAGCAAGAAGAAGTAATTGTTTTCATAGATGATCTTCAAAATAGTTTCAATATGGAATATGATGGTTTTGGAGAACCAAGAGTTGTTGATAAAGAAAGAAAATTGTTCTTGAGCTTGCTTGAGCATATTAAAAGAACAAACCAAAAGAAATTTCTTTTTATAACATTGAATGATGAAGATGCTTTGGAAAACTCCTGGCTTGACAGAATAGAAACTATAATTGAATTAGGTTTTCCTAAAGAAAAAAGCAAGAGAATTTTCCTTTCAAAAAAGTATTCAAAATTTATTGGTCCTAGCTTAATTAATGAAATTGCAGAAAGAACAATGGGATATGATTTCAGAGATTTAGAAGAATTAATTAAAATATCCTATAGAGAAGGAGAAGGTGTAATTAGCAGGAAAAGTTTGAGAATTGCACTTTCAGTTTATACTCCTCCAAGCATGATGATGTTCAAGGTTATTCATCAAACAAATGTAAAATTCAAGGATATTTTAGGAAATGAAAAATTAAAGAAAGATCTTTCTTTTTTGAAGAAATATATTCAGCATCCTCAGTTATTTGCTAAGAATGGTATTGAAAGGTCAAATCTAATGATTTTTGAAGGTCCTCCTGGAACAGGTAAAACTTACATGGCTAAAGCACTTGCAGGTGAGTTGGATGTACCTATGATAGATATTAATGCAGTACATCTTTTTGGAAGAGGGGGTCCAATCACAGGAATATCAAGGATAGCAACTTTAGCAAGAAAATTCAAGAATTGCGTAATTTTTGTTGATGAATTTGACAAATTAGTTGGGCATGAAATTTTAGGAGAAGACAGAGAAGTTATGGGACATTTTGAAGCTGAACTTGATGGTATTAAAGAAAAAACAAAATCAATAGTTATTCTTACTATGAACAACAAGTATAGATTTGGGAGTGCATTTCATGATAGAATACCTTGTTTTAGTTTTGGATTTCCTTGTGAATTTGAAAGAAAAGAATATATTACAAATAAGATAAAGAAATCTGGAATGATTTTTTCTGAAGATAATCTAGAATCAATTGTCAGAGAAACAGAAAATAAATCTTACAGGCAGATTGACAAGATTTGGAATAATATTTTGTTTAAAGTAATGGATAATGAAAAGACTGTAATAAATAACAACAAGATAATTGCAGAAGGTCCTGTTTTAGAAGAATCAATAAAGGAGGTTTTAGGAATTGTTTGTAATTCAAGGTCAATTTCAAGCATGATAGGATAAAATGGGAAAATATACCGAAATAAAATCTAATTTTGTAAAAGAGAAGTTGAAAAAAGCGGATTGGAAGAAAGATAAAATGTATATTGATGATTTAATTGATATTGAACAGCATATTCTTGGAAAGAAGAGAGGTATTGGAATGGGTTATGCAAGAATATATTTTGAGGATGAATATCCCAAAGAATTTGAAGAAATTTACAAAGAACTTAAACCTAAAATATGGGAAAGGATCCAAAAAGAAAATAAAAAAGAAGCAAAGAAAGAAAAAATTGAACAAGAAAAAGAACGTGAATGTAAAAAATCATTGGCTCAAAAAGAAAAAGAAGATTGGGATAATGCAAAGAAAAAATGATAGACGAATTTTTAGGAAAGAATCCAATAGTTTTTGTATATGAAATTAGAAGTATTTGGGAATATAAGTATAGAAAGTGTGTTGTATTTTGGCATGGAGATCATCTTCGTGCTTATGTTGAAACTAAATTAAGAATTAATCATGAACAACCTATTGGACATGATAAAAGAACTAGTCCTTCTGCAAATATTGTTTGCCATGGTGGAGTTACTTTTTCTGGAGAATTGGATTTCTTGGATGATAATAAATGGTATTTTGGAATGCATTTTGGGCATATAGGAGATTATATTATGTATTGGGACATATTAAGTGGAGGACGTAAATGGAGTTTGCCTGAAGCTGTAGAAGAAACTGAAAAGATGTGTGATTCTGTCTTGGAACTTGAAGAGAAATATCCAGAATACAAAAGAATCTTTGAAATATTCAGCAAAGAATTAAATAATATTTTTGAAAGTAAGTTAAATAATTGAATTAAAATGATATATCAATGTTATGAATGTAAAAAACTGTTCAAGGAAGAAGATGGAGCAATGATAATGGAAAAAAGTTATCTTGGCCCTGTTCCAGTTGTTTCAGAAATATTAGTTTTCAAATGCAAAGATTGCATTGGGGAGAAAGGAAGAAAAATAATTGAAAGGATACAAGGGGAGAAAGGGAAATGAAAAAAACTAGAAACTCAAGAGAATGGATAAGGGTTGTTAATATTGTATTTTTAATTTTGGTATTGCTTTTTATAGGGAATACTCTTTATGGATTAATATTCAAATCTGATTACACTAAATATATTTGGGGTTCTGGATTGTTGATGTTGATCTTGTTAAACTCTTGGATTTTGGCATTGAGACCTTTTTATGATAAAAATGAAAATAGAAAGAAGAGTAATTTATGAACCCGTAATAGATGGATATAGAAAAGAAACAGGTGAATTAATTCAAAAAGTAGTTAGAATAAGAAAACAAGGAAAATATGAAATAGTTGTTGCGAAAACTTTAATTGAACAAATAGCAGAAGTTATTGATGAATTAGAAAAAGTAGATGAAAAAACTCTTTACAAAGAATTGATGTATTGGTTTGGATTTTCAGAAAGTCTTGCAAGAAGTATAGCAAATAAGTTTTTAGATGGAAGTTGGTTGGAATCTTATATGAATGAATTGGATAGTTGTGAGGTAATTAGGTAAAAGAATGGTACAAGAATTTGAAAAAATTACAGCTAATGGGATAACCTTTGTATTTGAGAACAATCCTAGTTATGTTGAAGAGACTGAGGAACTTAAGAAAAGATTTAAGATAATTATACCTGAATTGGAAAGATATTTTTCAGATAAAGATTATTTTGATAGGAGAAAAATACAAATTGAAAAATCAAAAAATACTATTCTGGTTTACATAATAAAACCTTCTGATGAATCTCATACAGGTTCTATAGGAATTTCTGAGGATTCTAAGATTATTATTGAACTTTATCCAATCTCTCTTTATAATGAGATAAGACAAAGATTCATGTTTATTCAAACATTTGTTCATGAGATATTTCATTTATTTTTTGAAGATGAGATAATTGTTAGAGAAAAGACAGTTGAATTTGTTAAATCTAATAGATATCTCAATAATCTTTGGATGGAGGCACTATACCAATGAAAACTAAACTTCTTTTTATATGCAGCTTTAATATTGATAGAAGTCGTGCCGCAGAAGCAATGTTCAAAAATAGCAAGAAATATGAAGCTAAGTCTGCGGGAATAGATCCTAGAGCTACAAAGCTTGTTTCCAAAGAAGATGTTAAGTGGGCAGACATAATTTTTGTTATGGATGAAAAAAATGAGGGACATAAAACACAGTTAGTTGATAGATTTGGTGGATTTGTTGAAATGAATATTATAATACTTGGAATTCCTAATCATTTTAGAAGATATGATCCTGAACTTTATAGGTTATTAAGAGTTAGACTTGAAAAAGAGGGAATAGATATTGATGAAACTAATTATGAAGATTTTGCTGAAGGATTAGAAGAAAAGAAAGAATTTGAATTGTTGGAAGGAGAGAAAGTGGAGAAGAAAATTGATAATCCATTTCAATTTACAGGTGGATCTTTCGGGATGGGAGTTACTTATAGCTTTTCTTATATTGCTAAAGATATTCTTAAGGATTTGAATAAAACTCCTGAAGAAAAAGCTAAAGAGAAAGAAGAGGAAGCTAAAAAGAAGAAAATAAGAGAGGACAATAGAAGAGGTTGGGTGAAATAAAGTGATGATAAATATTCTTTTAGGAGATATAACTCAGGTTAAAGCAGATGCAATTGTAAATGCTGCAAATTCGGGTATGTTAGGAGGAGGAGGAGTTGATGGAGCAATAAGAGAGGCTGCAGGAAAATCTTTGCAGGAAGAATGTATTAGATTAAGAAAAGAAGAAATACCAGATGGGCTTAAAACAGGAGAGGCAATACAAACTAAAGCATATAATTTACCAGCAAAAATTATAATTCATACTGTTGGTCCAAAATATTATTCTGAAGATATTAATTTATTGAAAAATTGTTATACTAATTGTTTAAAGTTAGCTGAAGAAAATAATTGTGAGAGTATTGCATTTCCGGCAATATCTACCGGAGCATATGGTTGTCCTATTGAAAAATCTGCTAAGATAGTGAAAGAAGTTTTGAATAAGTATGATTTCAAAGTTATAACTGAAATTAAATTGGTCTTATTTACTAAAGAAGATTTTGGAGTTTATAATAAAATTTTTAAGGTTATCAATTATAACTAAAAGAGAAAATATTATATATTTCTAGTACTTCTATAAATTATGGCAAAAACATACCTAAATAAGAAAGGTTATCCTGTA
>CAYWFA010000035.1:0-5555 GCA_964457815.1 Candidatus Woesearchaeota archaeon | reverse complement strand
TCCTCTTTTTTCCATTTCACCTTCAAAATATATAATAAATAATATATATAAAAGTTGCTTTTATTTTCTTTTAGCAATCAATACTTCAGAAAAACTTTTACTACCAAAAAGGTAAGGAAATAGATACATTTTACTACCAAAAAGGTAACGATAAAAAGTTTACCCGAATATTAATATATTTTTAATTACTGCCAAAAAGGTAAGGTTTATAAAGATTATTTTGTATCATTAAATTATGAGTTACATAGAAATCAAAAAAATGAAAGGAAAAGAATATTTTTATTTTGTTAAAAAAATATCTTTTATGAATGAACTTAAGGTAATAAAAAAATCAATTGGTACAAATCCATCCTCTCTTAATAAAGAAAAATATATCCTTGATAATCTAGATATTTTATTGGGAGAAGAGTTTCAATTCAAAAAAAAATTTTTAAATAGTATAAACAAGGAAATGTCTTTTAATGATTCTCTTCCAAATGAAGTGGAGTTTAAATCAATAAAAATAAATAATTTAATTGAAGGAAAAGGGTGCGAACAGGCAGTAGATAATGAGTTCATCAAAGAGTTTATATTCAACTCAAACAATATTGAAGGCTCAAAACTTTCCGCAGAAAAAGTAAGAGAGATTATTGATAAAGGAGACACCAAGTATGAAAATAGAAATGAAGTCAAAGAGGTTAAGAATTCAATTCTTGCATTTGATTATTTAAAAAAAGATTTTAAATTCAACATAATCTCAATAAAAAGATTATATCATATTTTAACTAAGGATTTGATGGATGAAGGAAATACTCCTTATCAAAAAGGATTCAAGAAAGTTCCAAATATTGTTGGAAATTCAAAAACAACTCCCCCAGAGAAGGTAGAAGAAGAATTAATGGATTTAATTCAATGGTACAAGAAAAATAAAAATAAGTTGCACCCCCTAATTTTAGCTTTCGAGTTTCATAAAAGATACGAATTCATTCATCCTTTTTTAAACGGAAATGGTAGAACAGGGAGATTAATTATGAACAAGATTTTAATGAGTGCAGGTTATTCCCCAATTATAGTTTACAAAGACAACAAGCAAGCATATTTCAATTCAATTGAAAAGGCCGGAGAAGGAAAATTGAAAAACTATTATCAGTTTATGCTTGAACAAGCAAATAAAAGTTATGATTTTACTTTAAGTTTGATAAATAGATATTAATAAAAAATTAATTTAATTGGTTTTTTTCAATCAATACTTAGGAAAAACTTTTTTATCAAAGAAAATATTTTCATCATATCTTTTATTTATTTTTCCAACTTGAATTTCACCTTTCTTTTCTGTTTCCCCGCCTAAATTCAACACAACATCTTTGTCCCCATTTTCTTTTCCAATATATAAATAAGCAATTCTCAAGGTTTCATCAATCCAAACTTCTCCACTTTTGAACTTTCTTACTGCACTCACGGTTCTCAAAGAATCAGGCAATTCATATTTTTTGCTTCTTTTCAAAGCATCCATAACTGTTATCATACCATTGCAATATTTTGTTCTTCCCGTTAAATCCATACAAGGGCAATATCCAGGTTCTTTTATGTTTGGATACAAAACTTTGTAATCTTTTGGATGTACTCTTAAAACATTTGCAAGGGTTTTACCGTTAAATTTCATTTTATACACTCCTATAAGCTTTCTAAAATTTTTTTGAAAAATTCTGCATTTTTCATTGTTTCAAGTCTTTCCAAACCAGAATTTGATGTTAATTCATCGTAACACTGATGCAAACAAGCTGTTAAATAAACTTCATCCATCAATTTTCTTGAATTATTTGAACCTATTTTCTTTCCCTTTCCAATTATTTCAGTTATTTTTTCAGGAACATAAACTTTTTCAAAATCTTCATTTATTTTTATTTTTGCATTGAATTCTTTTAGTTCTTTGGATTCAAGAGCAAAATTAACAAGCTTTGAAGCTTTTTTTGCATATTCCAATGGAACCTTAACTTTTCTGTTTTCATTGGATTTCAAAGTGTATTCCACATTTCCAAGCTTATCTATATTTCCTAAACGTTTTGTGTAAGATTCTTTGTTGGGGTTTGCACTTGAATAATGTATTCCTGCAACTGCACCACATTCTTGCACACTTTTTTCTAAAACATTAAATGAGTTCATCATGAAAATTCAAATTAATTTGTTGTTTATAAAGTTTTCTATTTATAACTACTAATTAGTTACATAAAAATTATTTCTAACACTGAAATATACAATTTTTATATTGAAAATCTTTATAACTTTTGTATTTATTTAGTTCTATGATAGATTACACTCGTGGTAAAAGAGTGATGCATATAGATACAAGTCATAAGTTGTATGAAAGACATGTGACTGGAATAGCCTATAAAGTAACTAAATCAAAAGAACATCGTGGAACTGCGCTAAGTTTAAAATTAAAAAAAGAGTTGGAAAGAAAATTAGATGCAAATTACGACAGAGCAAGAATTTATGCAATAGTTATCTATTTTTTAATTAAAGATAAATTAAACATTTTTGATGATTTAATTATATGCAACGATGAAGACTTTCAATCAGTTAAGGAATACTTGCACTTATTATTTCAAGGAAACAACGAATATCTTGAAAAAAATGTGAAAAGTATATCAGAATTAAGGGTTGAAACAGGAGATAAAAATCTCAGGTCTTATGCAGATGATATAGCTTATTCATATATGAAAAGAGCCTTAAGATCAATTGTTAGAAGACAAAAGGGAGTTCCTCTTAATGTTCTTAAAATAACTTTTGAAATGTTTCGTGAAAAGTGGATGGAAATTGAAGAAAAATTAAAGTAGGTGGAGAGTGACTTATCCAAACCATTTATCAGCTTTCGCCTTGGATACTTTACATACATAAAGATTTTACAGGGTCAGTCCACCTATATTTATAGAGGAGTACACTTTTTATAAGCTTTTCTATATTACATTTATTCAGATTTTCAATTGTTCTTGTATCTTATATCTATACAATATTGCCCACGTTTAATCTTGAAAAGATTACCTGCTTGTTCAAGATCAACTTTTTCAACAAAGGTTGGATGATTTTTACTTAGAATCATGCTTTTTTTCAAAATTACACCCTTTGAATTAATGTAACTTAAAATTTCAACGTCACTTCCCTTCCATCCATCTATTTTGTAAGTTTTGACTTGAAAGGTTCCTTGTATTTTTCCTTTTTTTCCAGCAAAACAAAACTCTTGCGTATCAATCAACTTCAAAGACAACTCAGTTTTCATCTTGAATTCCGTGATCTCTTAAAAATTTCCATTTGATGTACTTTGTGTCATCTCTTTCTTTGATGTTGTTCATTGCTCCCATCATAGTCATTATTCCTGAAGCAAATTTACTGGAATTATTTTTATTGTTTACATACACTCCTTGCCCGTTGTAAAGCATCAAAGAATGCCAATTCCATTCATTTTGTTCCAACCTGTATAAATTAATTAAAAAATCTGTTGTGGTAATTACAGGTATGTTGGAAACCATTTTCACATATTGTTTTGCAGCAGATTCCCCATAAACTTTTTTTATTCCAGTGTATATCTTTTCAAGAGTTTTTGAATTCAAATCATTTACGTCTGCTCCTCTTCCACTGTAATGTTCCGGTTTACAAGAAACTCCACATACTTTAACAATTTCTTTCGCTTTCATTCCAGGTTTGAATTTTGATTCCAGTGTTTTTTTCATATTACTTGTACATAATTTATTTTATTTACGAGGGCAACAAGAACTGAATCTTTGATAGGCATTTTTGCATTCCAGGTTTGCCCTGTCGCCTTATAATAATTCAATCTGCATGTATTGAATTCATTTCTGCTTAGTCCCTGATAATAAACCATCTCGGTGTAAGTTTCATTGTCCAGTAAAGGTTGTTTGTTTAAACCAATTGAAGTGTTTAAAGTTAATTCAATTCTTTGACCAAGTTTCAAGTCTAAGGCTTCAATTTCTTCTGGTTTCATTTTTACCCCTTCAATTCTTTTTCTAAATTGTTTTTCTTGCTTTCACTTTCTTGAACGGCTTTCTTTTTAAGACCATCCTCGTATATCACTCTTCCTGTAGTATATATCATGCCTGCAGTTAAAGCTCCAAAACTTATTGCAAGAGCATCCACTCCTTTTTCACTGAGTTCTTTGTTTTTGATTGTGTCATACATGGAATATCCAAATCCTCCTAAAGTTGCAAGTGTAATTGTTCCTGTTACAGCATAATCAATTATTTTTTTGTTTATTTTCATTTTAATTTTTACCATATTCAGAGTTTAAAATATTATATATATTAACAGCAAGATATATTTCATTTTCTCCTTGTATTGTTTTTGAAAGGTTTAAATTTCTTGGTCGAACAACGTTTTTATGAAACATTGCTAAACATTCTAAATTTCTCATATAATCAATTCCTTCAGGACTAAATTGTTTAACATCTTTCAAAAATGCTTGGATGTAGTCTTTTGCAACCATTTCTCCTATTTTGCTGTATTCGTTTATTATTGGCATTTTATTTTCTCAATATCCTTAAAGCCTCCTGAGTTCTTTTGTTTTTTTCGTCTTCTCTTTTTTCGATTCTTTGTTGTTGTTTTTCACTTTTCTTGGAGTCGAGTTTGTTTTTCAAATATTCATACCTTTTTTCTGCTTCTTTGAAAACCGAAATATCTTCTGGATAAAACCTTTCTCCATTAATCACAACCTTTCCTAAATCAGAATAACGGTTTAAACTTTCAGAGTATCTTATTTTATCTTCACCTTTATATTCAATTATTTTATTGAAAATAGAATATCCTTGTTGAAATTTCACTCCATCTATTTCATGGTTGGTTTTATAAGTTAAACCAAAAGTGAAAGCTCCAGCCAAAGCAACTGCTGGAAGAACTTTGGGAATTGTTTCAATGATTTTCTTTAACATGAAATCATCAGATATTGTTTGTTTAAAAACATTATGATTATGGTGTCACTATGAAATTACATAAAATAATCAAATATTTCTATTTTAATACATTAATCTAATATATAACTCAATGCAGAAACCTTTAAATAATACTATCATTATAATGATAATATGAAAATAGAATTATTAAATCCATATGTAATAAAGATATTGATCTCATTGAGAAAAGAAGATAGCATAAGCTCTATTTCAAAAAGAATTAATTTGTCTTATGGATGGACCAATAAGTGGGTTAATGAATTGATTAAGGAAGGGATATTAAAGGAAAAGTGGAGAGGGATTGAGTTAAATGAATCCAATAAAGATTACCAAAACATATTGAGATTCATCAAAGAAAACTTAAAAGATGTTAGCTTTTATTATTCTGTCTTAAATTTATTTGGAATAGATTTTTGTTTTACAAAAACAGATGCAGTTTATGTATGGACCCAAGGAAGATATAATTTATCTAGATACAAAGAATTCTATCCTATCTTTATAAAAATAAAGAAAGATTCTCACCCTATCTTTATTGAATATTGCAAGAAGTTAGGTTTAAAGATTAACTCTAAAAAAGGAATATTCTACAATGTAGAAGTTTTAGATAAATTCAGT
>CAYWFA010000034.1:0-6086 GCA_964457815.1 Candidatus Woesearchaeota archaeon | reverse complement strand
GATCAAGTAAGTAAAAGTGCAAATCCTGGTGAGTCTCTAGGAAAAGGTGCTTTTGTTATTAGAGGTAAAAGAGAATATTTTAGAAATGTAGATTTAAAATTAGCTATAGGTTATAATAAAACTTTAAAAAAATTAATGTGTGCTCCAATTAAATCTATTCAAAAGTTTTGTGATGTTTATTTTACATTAATTCCTGGGGATTCAAAAAAATCAGAAATTGCAAAAATTATAAAAGAATAAACTAAAGATCTTATCAACCACCAAAACCACTTCACCATAAATAGTTCAAGACAAAGATATTTTTAAACTTAATTAAAAAACCAAATATTCAAAAAAATTTAAATAACTTGATTGCCTAAAAGAAATATGAAAAAGGGGATAATTTTACTAGTATTCATAGGATTATTACTTGTTCTTATTCTTTCTACAGTAATTTTAACACGCAATGCAGACAAACAAGCAAATGAACAATTAAGAAAAGATTTTTTTATAACTATAAAAAAAAGCAGTAATTTCAATGAAACGAGTTCTTCTCTTCCCAAAGAAGGGCAAAGTATTTGCAAGACAATACAACAAATAGAAGTTGAGAATTCAGTTTATCGCACCGTTTCTTTCAAATGCATATATACTTTTACAAACAGTCAAACATCCGTACCCAACAATACTCCTTTTGACAAACAAACCTGTTTAGCAATGAATGGTATTTGGATTCAAGGAGAATGCTAAAACAAAATTATTATAAAAAATTACAAAGAATCTTCGCAATCACTTAAGTCATCTTCACACACATCTAAATCAACTTCACAATCATCTAAAGTTTCTTGAAGCGAATCCAATTCAGATTCCAAATCATCAACTTCATCTTTTAAACCTGAAATCTGAGCAACCAAAGAAGCTTTGTCTGCTGTCAAAAGTTTAACTGTCTGATTAAGAGAATCGATTTCATTTGTTAAATTTCCTAGATTCAAAATAAGTTGATTTTTATCTTCACTTAAATTAAGAATAGTGTTGTTTAAATCTGATATCTCAGCATGGGCATCTGATTTTGTTTGATAGTAATTATAAACGCTATAACCTAAGCCCAATATAAGTAAAACGATAAATACAGTTAAAACAATAACCATTGCATGTTCTCGTCTTTCTTTTTTTTCTAAAACAGTCCACTTAACTTTCTTGGGTTTAACGTCTTTATTTTCTTTCTTCAACTTATCTTTTTTAACATCTATTTCTAATTTCTTTGAATTAACTTTAGAATTAGATGTTTTCTTGAAAGGTTCAACTTTCTTTGCTCTGCTTATCTCTTCATCAGTAAAAATATCCTTTAAAAGAGATTTTGATTTCTTGCCTTTCACCCCCATTAATTATAAAAAACAACCTTGTTTAAAAACATTATTATTTAAACAAAAAGCAACTAAAAAACAAATGGATTTAACAATAATAATCTTTTCACTTATTTTCTTGATAGGAATAATAATTTCATATTTGATTGGGAAAAAAACAGGAATTCTTCAAAGAAACAAATACTGGGAAAATGAGCTCCCAAATCAAAGAAAACAAGCAATAAATCAATCAAGAGCAGTTTTAGGAGGACAGTTTTCAGAGCAACTTTCCCCATATCTTCCTAATTTCAATTATTCCCCGACTGAGTGTAAATTTCTTGGAAAACCAATAGATTTCATATGTTTTAAAGGAATGGATGAAAAAAATATAACTGAAGTTGTTTTCATAGAAGTTAAAAGCGGGAAAAAGTCAAATACCCTTTCTCCTCAAGAAAGAAATTTAAAGAAAGCAATAGAAAATAAAAAAGTTAAGTGGGAAGAATATCGAATTCCTGAAGACATCACATGATTTAAAGATGAAAGAAGAAAAATTTGAAAAAGAAATAAACTCAATTTTGAACAATAAAAAGAACAATAAAAAGGTTCTTTCAAAATCTGAATTAAGTGAACTTGAAAAACTCGCAAAAACTTTTGGAGAGAAATTCAAGATAATAAAAATAGAAGGAATTTCTGTTTATGGATATAATAATTATCCAATAAAATACCTTGGAACAGTAGATGAATATTACAGATATAAACTTTTAAACAAGAAAAAAAAGCTTCAAAAAAATCTTTATAAAAAATAAACAACAAAATAAATAACAAGGAACAAGGATATAGAGCTTTAAGGAACAAGAAATTTAATTCCTTTAAATTTAAAAATAGAAATAACTTGATATATTCAATGAATGCAAAACTTACAAAAAAGAAAGTGATCGGAACCCTTGCTATCGCCTTATCAATAAATGTAGCAGTACCTTTAATTAATTGGCTTATAACAACAATAACGTGGCCATTAGTAATGAAATATCTAGAAACAAACCAAGTTCAAGGATTATTTCAACCCCCTCTCTTATCTACACTTACAGAATTTCTTGTTTCTCCCTTGAATATAGGAATATTTGTAATTGAAATCTCTTTAATTTATGTTATGTGGAGTTTTTTTCAAAAGAAAAGAACGTCAAAAATGCCAGCAAAAAAGTAATCTTAAAGTTTAAAAACCAACTCTTCTATGCAAATTCATGACATCAAAATTAATTAAATACAGCACAGATAATGTGGAATATGGGAAAATTGATTTTTTCTATAGCCCAGATATGAAACAAGACATAGAACTTCATGATGAAACAGCGTTAGATGTTGTTGCATGGACAACTGTAGATGCATTTCTAAGCATGAATCCAAAATACAACGAAATTGTAGAAGCAAATGCCAAGAAAAACAATCTAGAGAAAATAGCAATATTAGCTGCACATGGGGATGATAAAAACAATAAATGGGTTTATTTTGTAAATGAAGAATCAAAATCTATGCAAAGATGGATAAGTAAAATGGATGGAAAATACAAAGCAATAATCTTGTATTCTTGCAACCCTGGAAGAAATGAGATATATACAAGAAAAACTCCAATTATTGCACCAAACGAAACATTTTCTCATAGATTACTTAACCAAGGAAAAGTTCAAATAGAAATTGTTATGCCTGAAACAGGACATGTTGATTCATATATGTTAGAAGAAGAATTAAAAAAATTAAAATAAAAAATAAAATAAGATTTTTTGTTTAACTATTTTCCACAGCCACAAGAGCCAGTACCTGAAACTGCTCCACAAGTTGCAAGTCCGCAATTACTTCCTGCGCTACATCCATTTCCACAACCAGAGCAACTGATTGTTTCTACTGCTTGAGTTCCGGTACTTTCTATAATTTCGGCATTATTGGAATTAGATAATGCACTAACAACTGCAAATCCTCCAATTACAAGCATACCCAAAATGATTGAAGCTATTATCCATGTTTTCATTTTAACCTCCTGTATGATTTAATTAAAATAATCAAGAAAACCTCTTATAAGAGAGGTTTGGAGAAACTAGTTTCATCAAATAATTTTCAAGAAAATTAATTCTTTAACACAACAATATTGTTCATGCCCCGTCTTTTTCTTTCAATTATTTGTTTTGATTCCAATTTATCCAATAATCTTGTTACACCAACTTTTCCAATATTTAATTTTTCCATTAAATCTGCTTGAAACATTGCATTACCTTCTTTTAAAATTAAATCAACTGCTTCTTTCTCTTTTTTATCTAGCTTAGAATAATCTTTTTTCTTTTTCTTTTCCTTTATAGTTTTTACAATAACTTTCTCTTTAGGTCTCCAAAATATCATCCTAACTCCAATAATCAGTATAACTCCCACAATTGCAAGACTCACCCATGTTTGAATTGCAATTGTATCATACATTGAACAAGAATCTCCGTGAGTACAAGTATCTCCCACTATTCGGTTTAATGCGGCATTAAATATCCAAACTATAATTGCCATTACAAAAGCAATTCCAGAAATTATCCATCCAACTGTTTTATTTTCCATCTACGAGTTCTTCCAGCCGAAGCTGGAAAATTTTTTATTTTCCATGTAACATCTTTTAATTATCCTGTTATTATCTTATTTTTATCTGCACCTAATTCAATTAAATCGTTTTTTATGTTTTCAACAAAACCAGGAGGACCACAAACATAAAAATATTTACTGAAATCAGTTATTTTGTTCTTCAAAAAATCTTTATTTATTCTCTCAGAAAAATAATTCTCTCTTTTTTCGTTTGTCAATAAAAAAAGAACATTTTCTTTCAGCATTTTTGTTAGTTCATTTTCGCATATAATGTCCTGATGAGTTTTATTGGAAAAGAAAAGCTTGTTCTTTTCAACTTCCTCCGCTTTTAAATTTCTAAATATAGATAAAAAAGGAGTTATTCCAGTTCCCCCTGCAATAAAATATCCTTCTCCCTTATAATCAAAATATCCAAAAGCCTCTCCAATAATCAACTCTTGCCCTTGTTTTAAATCATGAATCTTCTCAGTTATTCCATTAGAATATTTTTTTATTATAAATTCCAAAAAAACATCTCCAGGTTTTGAAGTGAAGGTAAAAGGTCTTTTTTCATTTTTTAAACTCTCGTCATTTATTGAAACACTTGTCGCTTGTCCAGGTTTAAAAGAATAATTTAAAGGCTTCTCGGTTATAAATTTTTTAACATTATGTGTTAAAAAATCAATTTTAAGAACTTTGACTACATATTCTTCAGACATCTTTTTTTTCAACTCCAGATTTATAATCTTGGATAGCTTTTTTTAAAGCTTGAGCAGCCATTGTAGAACAATGTATCTTGATATTTGGAAGTCCTCCCAAAGCCTCAACTATATCTTTGTAGTTTATTTTTTCAACTTCACTTAATTTCTTGCCTTTTGCAAGTTTTGTAATCATTGATGAAGTTGCAATTGCAGCAGCGCATCCAAATGTTTTGAATTTTATATCTTTCAAAATTTCCTCTCCTTCATCATTTTTTTCAACTTTAATATATGCCCATAAAATATCTCCACAAGTTGGATTTCCAATTTTTCCAACTCCGCTAGGATTTTTTATTTCTCCCATATTCTGTGGATTCATGAACTCTTTCAAAACTTTTTTATTGTACTGTGATGCCATTTTATTTATATTAAGCCCTCTCCCTTAAGTAATTCTTTATGAGAATAAGCTAATTTAATATTTTTAATCTCTGAAGGTTTAAACCATTTAACTTCCTGGGTCTCATCTTTTGCTTCGGGTTTACCTTCAACAATTCTTGCATAAAATGGAATATCAACACTATGAAATCTACATTCTTTTGTGGGAAAATTTTCATAAACATTTTTAGATCTTTTAATTATCTTTATGTCAATTCCTAATTCTTCTTTCACTTCCCTCTTAGCTGTTTCTTGAATTTTTTCATTGTGTTCTGGCATTCCTCCAGGCAATCCCCAAAAGCCTGGAAAGGTAGACATATTTTTACTTCTTTTACCAAGCAAAATCTCTTTTTTGGAATTTTGAATTATAACAGGAACCCCAACATAAACATACTTCTGTTTGATTAATTTAAAAAACAAGTTCACAAGTGAATGACTCATTTTAATTTAACTCCTTTGCTTTTCTTTTTATTTTTAACCTCTTCCTCTTTGTTTAATTTTTCAATAAGTTTGTTTATTTCTTTATCATTCATACCATGAGCTTTACAACCCTCTTCAATTGTTTCCATTTGAGCCATAGGACACCCCATACAGCCCATTCCAGATGAAAGTAGCATTCCAGCTAACTCTGGTTTATGCATAAGCAAAGCTTGCATATTCATGTCTTTCGTAATCTTTAATTTTTTCATTTTTTATTCATAAAAAATTTCAGTAAACATCATCTTCTTCATAAAAGTCGCTTTCTTCTTCTTTCAAATCAGCATCTTCTGCATCAAGTTCTTCTTCACATTCTGCTTCGTTCTTGATATCACAAGCATGCTTCTCAAATCTGTTTTTTTTCATTTTTCCTCCATTTAATTTAATTGATTTTTAATTATCTTATTAAAGGGCTTATGCTCCTCAATTTCTTTACAACCTTGGTTATTTTCTCAAGGAAATAATCAACATCTTCTTCAGTTGTGTATTTACTTATTGATATTCTCAAAGAACTATTTGATTGTAAAGGCCCCAACCCTAGTGCTTTCAAAACATGGCTTGTTTG
>CAYWFA010000033.1:0-6162 GCA_964457815.1 Candidatus Woesearchaeota archaeon | reverse complement strand
ACATCTGATGATCCGAATTGAATGCTCTTGCAACAAAAATATTTTTCAAAACTTTCTCTGCATTAGCTCCTAACCCCTCTGAAATTTGTTTTATTCTTGCTGGCCTAAAAGTCCCTTCCGTATCAATAAACACAGCTTTACCATTAGCACCACCCTGCTCAACTGGCAACTGAACT
The DNA here is from genome assembly GCA_964457815.1 of Candidatus Woesearchaeota archaeon. Taxonomy (GTDB): domain Archaea; phylum Nanobdellota; class Nanobdellia; order Pacearchaeales; family GW2011-AR1; genus MWBV01. The sequence continues at coordinate 5,986 of CAYWFA010000033.1, read as the reverse complement.
CTGACTGCCAAAGTCAGGCCCAGCTGAGTCTTACCAGAACCATATGCTCCAAAAGCTTCTGTGATGGCTCTGCTTTCAATTCCTCTTCCTCCCAAAAGTTCATCAAAATTTTTACTTCCTGTAGTAATATAAGAAACATTAGATCTTCTCTGAGCATATTCAACTCCATCCTGAAACCCCAAGTCAAGCATCTCACGTGCAGCTTGTATAGCTTTCCTAGCCACAGCAGCGCTTACACCAGAAACATCTGCAATTGTTGCAGGACTTGCAACAGCCAAAGACATTAAATCAAAAATACCTCCACTTTCAAGTTTAGCGGCAACGGCGGGTCCAATTCCAGGCAAATCCATCAATCCTAACTCTTTATCCCCTTTCTTTTTCAATTTCTTTTCTTCTTTTTCCTCTTTTTCTTGTTCTTCTATATCTTCTTTTTTAACAGCCATAAACACTCCAACTTCTACCTCTTTATAAAGATTATTTAGATAACAAATATATATTAAATAAACGAGCAAAAATAAAAACACCAAGAAAACAAGAAGAATTCGCTAACCAAATAAAATCAAGTTAATTTATAATCCCCTTTTATAATTTTACTCGGATAAACTCTAAAACCTTTTTTATTTACTTCACACTCAACAATTTGTCTTTTAATATCTGCGCCCCTCATTTTAACTATCTCTAAAGCTCTTCCTCTTACACTGTTGTTGAAAAGAACATTGTAAATTGCAATTATCCCATCTGAAAGAAAAGATACTGCCTCTCCTTTTTCAATGAATGTTGCTCCAATATGTGTTGGATTTGCAGTTTCTCTTATCAAAAAAGAAGTTATTTCATGACTTTCCAAGTATCTAAAAAGTTGTTCCATATAAATCCTAAATCTACTTTCTTCTCCTGCAAATGCGCTTGCAATACTAGATAAAGAATCAATACAAACTATATCTGGTTTAAAGTCTGAAGGAATCAAAACAGGCTGAACATCAATAAGCAATTCTTTTTTTGCTTCTGAAAGCAATGCCTCCACACTTCTAGAAATATCTAAGGCATTAAATCTTTTTATGTATAAAAGTCCTTTTTTTTCATATTCTTCTGCATTCAATCCAAAATTCTTAAGATGATTTCTTAATCTATATTCTGGTTCTTCAAAGCTCATATAAAGAACTTTCTTCCCCTCTTTACATGCATTAATTCCCACATTCAAACAAAAAATAGTTTTCCCACTTCCCGGACCTCCCTCAACAAGAATAGCTGTTCCTTCTGGAACACCAGGATTAATCAAATCATCAAATCCGGGAATATTCAACTTCAAAAATTCTTGCTTGAATTCTTTTTCAACTCTTTTCATAAGGTTATATAACTTTCTTGGTTTAAAAACTTATTTTCTTATCTTTCTTAAATAAATCTTATCAATTACCTTGAAATGTCCTTTTATCCTTTTCTCTCTTTTATTTTTAAAAAATAAAAGAATTATCAATAAAAAAACAACAAACAACAAAAAAATCAAAAAGATTGTTCCATAAATGCTCTCTCCAGAAAAAACATTCTCTGAAACAACTTTTCCAGTTATATTTCCTTTAAAAATAAAAGAAACAACAACAAACAAAGAAAATAAAAAACCTAAAACATATTTTCTTCTCTTGTATTTCTTCAGATATTCAATGAATTTAATTTTTTCATTTTTAGACAAACTCTTGAAATAATGAGTTTTAGTATAAGGGATAAACTCTCCAAAACTTGCAGAAACTCTTTGTTCCAATCTGATAATTCTTTCAACTAAATCCATAGATAAAAAATTTTTCTTTTCTTTTTCAGTCATATTTTTGAAACTTGTCATTTTTTCCTCTTTAAATTTAATTTAGCAAGTTCTTCTTTCAATAAAGGGATTTCTCGATCAATATCTCTTATAAACTCTGCAAATTTTTTGGTTCTTAAACTAAAATTACCTTCCGAAATTGTTCCCTTCTGATAATAATCCAACTGTGTTTTTTTAATAAGCTCTTGAAGGGTTTTTCTTCTTAATTCCAAATTATTTATCTTTTTTTCAATAATCCTTGAACTTATTTTTTTATTGAATAACAAAAATAAAAACAAAATCAAAAAAACAACAATCAAAAAAACCAACCCGTTTTCTTGAAAAAATCTTTTAACCCCTCTTGTGGTAGCATCATAAAAAAGATTTAAAGTTGTATGAGAAGATTTAACATTACCTATTTCTTGGTAGGCTTTATCCACCAAATCTGGAACATTTTCATACCTTTCACTTTCAATTTCTTGTTGTATCTCATAAAGAATAGATTCAATTGTAGAAGAATTCATTTCAGAAGTTATGGAGATATTATAAAATTTTAAAAGAGAAGAGTATTCATCTATAGCGTCAAATGCAAGATTTCTTACTTTAGAAATTTCCTCACAATAAGGAAGTATCAAAGAAAAATCAACTTCATTTCCTTTTTCCAAAAGAATAATCTGGGCATCATAAATATCTTGAGCATTATTTAAATTATCTTCAACCCTTTGATAACTAAGATTATTTTCAATTAATTCCTCTAAGATAATTTTTGAATTGTTTAAACATAACTCTGCTTGATTTTGGAGTGTTGAATTTTCTTCTGCAATAAAGAAATTTAAATTCAAAAGCAAAACAAACAACAAAACCAGCAATTTACTGAATTTAAAAAAGTTCATTTAAATAACCCCCTAAAAGAATTTCTATGTCTCAGAGATTCTTGAGCATCTAAAAAAACTATTTTTTCTTCAATCTCACTTAATCTAGAAGAATAACTTTTCATCATATTTTCATAAATTCTTGTTTCAACTTTCGCTTCTTTTAAATATCTTGTTTGTATTTTTTTCATTATCTCAACTATTTTTAGTCTTTCTTGATTCAAAATATCTCTTTTTGGCTTTAATCTCATAAGGTTTGCTAATTTTGCTTGGAATCTTATTTTATCTTGTATTGTTTCACTTAATTTATTTTCATATTGGTTCATTGCTTCTTGATATTCTTCCATAGAAAGTTTATTTTTTTGAAAGCAATCTCTTTGAACAACTTTCATAAGTTCTAAAAGTAATTTTTCTTCATCATCCAACAATTTAATTTTCTTTTTATAAAAAAACCTTCGGGTTATCAATGAACCTCCAAATCCAAACACTCCCAGCCCCATTAAAACTCCTAAATATTCCAAAGGATTATTTTTAATTTCATAAATTAAATTAAACTCTCCTTTAACTTCCAAGGCATAACTTAATTTTGCTTGATTTAATCTTTCTAATGCCAAAAGATAATCTCCTCTTTCAAACGCCACTTCTGCTATAAACAATAATTTTTGTGTCTCAGTAACATCTATTCCCCTTTTATTTGCTTTATTTATTCCCGTATTAAGTTCTTCCAGAAGTTGTTTTGATTGAAAAGCAGAATTATAAATTTTCAACAAATCTTGATATTTAAGTTTCAAAGAACCATAATCATACTTTCCTAAAGAATCGTTCATTTCTTGAACAATTCCTATTAAATTTTCCACCTTCAATCCAGAAGAATTCATTTCAAAAATTAAACTTTGCGATTGGTTCAATAAATTAATTGCAGAATCTCTTTTCAATTCAACAATGTATAAAGTGATATACCTTAATTCTTTGTAAGGTGCACTGGTTTCATTTTTAACAATTTCTCCATTTATTTCAAATGAAAGAAGATATTTTCCATAATTAAAATATTTCGGAGAAGAAATTGAAACATTGACATCAATAAAAGAATTTTTATTTAAAAAAGAAATTAAAGAAGGATTTATTTCAATATATTCTGAATTAATTCCTGAAACTTTTATAGCAATATTTTCTTTAGGAAAATTCATGTTGTTTTCTATCCTTAAATCAAAATATTGTTCCTCTCCTCTAACTAATTCTATTGTTGCCTCTGATTTATCATACAAATCCCCTCCTGAACTTCCTCCCCCTCCCCCTCCAGAAGAATCAACAACCACTTCTGTTGTTTCAAGAGGACAGTCACTATCTTGTGAATTTCCACAAGCCTGAACACAAACTCCATCCGAAACATAATAACACAAAAAATTAATTGAAGCCGTTTCTAAAAATCCAGGTTCTCCTAAACTGTTAATTATTTCTCCTCCAGTTAAATTTACTCCTTGTGCACTTAAATTAAATGATTGGATTCCGGGAGACATTTCACTTAAATCAGAAAAACTTATTGTGGTGGGAACAACATAAGCAATTAAATCCGAGATATTTTCATAAAAAGATCCTGTACTTGTTTGAGAAAATCCAATTGGTATTTGCCATTCAATTGTAGTGTTGTAAGCAGTGTTTGTTTCATTTGGAATTATATCTCCCATAACATTTCTAACATAACCTGATAAAGAAAAATCAGAATCCGTTAAATAAACTGTAGAAGGAGAACTAGTTATTTCTCCAAATAAATATGGTCCTGCTTGATTTGAAATCAAAACAACAGAAGTATTATGATATTTTGAGTCCGATTTTTGTCTGGGTTCATCAAAAATTATTTCAACATCTTCTTGTTTTATTTCTGCTAAAAATTCTGCATCAATTGAAATATTAACAGACTCTTTTTCATTCAAGGAATAAATAAATGAATTTTTCAAATACTCTCCATCATAATAAACTCTTCCTTCTTCAAGATTATAACTAACTCTAAAATCCAAGGAACACCCTCCAGAATATTCTGAATCTCCTAAGTTAGATAAATTAATATTTCCTAAATTTTTAATTTCATTCCAACCTGCAAAGGAACCCAATGAATCGTCTACACTCCAAGAACAATCCCAAAAAACAGAAATATTTTGTTCTGAATCCATTCTGAAATTTCCTTGTTCGTCATACATCAACAATCTATAAGTATAATTTCCTTCTGAATCTGGAATAAATGTTGCATTTATTTTTGTTGTGAAACTATAAGGGGTTTCATTGTAAACTTCTGCAGAATTCCATGTCCCATTTCCATTAGTCCATTCCAGAACCCCTAAATTGAAATTTGATTCTTGATCGTAAACATATGCTTCGATTGTTAAAGGATCTAAAGGATCAATTGAATTATAATCTCCTCTTTCGGTAATATTAACTACAATTGGAGCTTCATCAAAAGGCATTTTCAATCCAACTTGAACTCCGTCTCCATAACTCGAAGAAGGATGCGGCACTCCTAAAACTCCCTGATAAATCCAAGAATTTTGTTCCCAACTGTAATTTGCCCAACGGGTTTCCAACCTATTTGAAGAATACCACACAAGAACAGAATTATTGTAATCATCCATAGCCAAACCTATAACCGAGTTTTCAAAATTAATTGACCAAGTAGAAGCCCCATCTACATCAACATCTTGCGCACTCCAAGAACTTCCGTTATATCTCATATATTCCAAATCTCCATCAGAAGCTCTATGAACCATCAAACAATTTCCATAAATATTACACTCAATTTCTGGACCTCCAGGATATCCATAAGAACTTGAATCTAAGGTGACTCTTGATTCAAAACTTGTTCCATTCCATTTATTTAAATAAACTGCAGTCATATCACTATTACGCCTCACAACAAAGGCTCCTCCATTTTCCAAGGCTGCAATGCTGGCTTTTGCATGTTGTCCAGAATCGGTTGCATCTAAAACGCCAGACTCAGAAAAAACACTTCCATTCCAAAAAGACCAAATCCAACCTGTAGCACCATCTCCATGTTTATAAAGCAAAAGACCTGTGCCATCACTTAAAAATTCAAAATCCAACCCAGAATGATATGCAAATTTTGCATATGTTGAAGAATCAATTGTTGTTTCAGAACTCCAGGTCGTTCCGCCATCTCTGGAAATTCTGTAATATGGAACCAACAAAGAAGAAGATCTCCCCCATACAACAATAATTGTATCTCCAAACCTTGCAATATCATAAGTATTGTCTGTGTCTGATTGATCTGCAAACATTGTTTCGTTTATCCAAAAACTTCCATTCCAACTATACA
>CAYWFA010000032.1:0-6659 GCA_964457815.1 Candidatus Woesearchaeota archaeon | reverse complement strand
CTCCGCAAGTTGTACTTTCGCACATCACTCCTCTACTTATATTTGCTTGAGTACAAAAAGCCAAAGTTGAAGGGGGAGACCAGTAAGAACCTTGCCATACTCCCTGCAAACTGCTACAACAAGTCCTATTAACATTTCTACAAGTAACCATACTTCCAGATAAATCAACAACAGAAACAATATCAGAAGGAACGTGAATAGTAAGCTCGGTTGTGTGTAAACTTTGCTCAACAGAAACTTCTCTTCCTTCCCTTTTCAAAGAAAGGCTTACAATTCCTCCTTCCATTTTAAGAGAAGTAATAGTTAAACTTTCTGCAAAAAATTCTTTTTTTATATCCAAAATTTCCGATTGTCCTACAAGAAAATTTTTCAAAACAACCCAAATAATAGCAACAACCACAAAAGTTAACATAACAATCAATAAAGTTGCAATAACCGTAGACATTCCTTTTGAATTAATTTTTATCACCTGAATTTACCTACCCTAGAAAGAGATTATACCTTTTATAATTTATTGTCCTTGCAAATCTTTTGCTGTTCTTGGTTCAAGCATAAAGAAAGCCTGATTTGATTGCGCTTCCTTAACTTTTCCTTCTTTTTCATAAACTGCGGTTACAGGAGGCAACGCAAACTTTCCTAAAACCCCTATCTTGGAATAAATTATATATGAAAACACTCTTCTTTCTCCAGGTTGCATTCTTTCAAAGTTCCACTCTATTCTCTTGGTTTTTTCATCAATTCTTGAAGGTTGCTCTCCTCCAAACTTTTCATGGATTTTTGTCAAATAAGGCAATCTATCTATAATGCTTATTCTTTCAAGGAAGTTTTTAGCTTCAACAAGAACCATAACTTTAAGGGCAAATTCTCCTCCTTTAGCATTAACAAATGAAACTTTCTTTTTCAAAATTATATTTCTATTGGAAGTTTTCTTAACTAAAACAACCACCAAAACAACCAGTAAAATTATTGCAAACGGAAGAATCCAATTTGTTTTAACATTTATTTCAACAGATTCTCCTGGTTCCAATTCATTGTACCAAGTGTAATAAACTGCAAGCCCTTCTCTTTCAACTGTATTCGGTTCTGGACTAAAATGAGTAAACAACCTTGAAAGAACATTTTTCTTTACAACTGTTTCTGTTTTTGTAAGTACATTTCCTTCATTTGTTTTTTCAATAACATTAGTATTAATTATAAATCCGTAAGTTTTTTTGTTTGTTGTAAGAATGTCTTTTTCAGAAAATTTCAAAGTTCCTTCAACAACTCCTTCAAGTCCTTTTGCTTGGATTTCAGCATCAAAAGTATAATAACCTGCCATTAATTTTTTGAATTCTTCTTTATCTAAAGTTATTGTGAAATCATTTCTTTGATTAGGACCTAAATTAAATTCTTTTGAAAATTCAAAGAAAGGAGAAGTAAATAAAACACTTACATCACCGAAATCAAAATTAACTTTGTTGTGAACATAAACATTCAAAGTTTTTGATTCTGGATCAAAATCTTCTGAACCTATTTCAAATGCATCTTCAAATTTCACAACATCGATAGTTAAACTTTCAGCAATTTCGTCTCCTTTGTTGTTTCTTATATAATAATCAAAAGTGTAATAACCTGGTTTTGTGTTTTCATAAGGAAAAATCTGAAGAGTCACGTCTTGTGCTTTTTTTCCTTCAAGAGATAATTCTTTAGGAAGAATCTCTTGTCCAAAGAAACTATAAAAATAAACCTTCTCAGAAAATCCAAGATTAATTATTCTTAAATCAAAAGTTGCAGGCTCTTCTAAACCCGCAATACAAACTTCATTTGAACTTAATTTTTCTACTTCAATGTCTAAAGCAAAAACAAAAGGAACAACTATTATCAATAAAAAAATCATTACAGAAAATACAACAACCTTTTTCATAAAATCATTAAAGGAATTTGATATTTAAGGATTTCGGTTTATAGTTTACCTTCCAAATCCAAAAAAGCTTTTGCCTGAGATAAAAATTCATTGCAATCACTAACCAATTTTCCTTCATATTCTTTGATTCTTGAAGGAATAACCCACTTTTCATATATCGATCTCATAAATTTCTGAGAAGAAGTATGTTCAAACTTTCCATCATAATCTCTAACCAAACTGCCTGAAATAGAAACTTCCACACTTCCTTTGTTCATTTTAATTTTCTTTCCATCTTGAACAATTTCAACATTTGTAAGATTTATAACTTCAAACCTAACAGAAACTTTAAACATAAAGTAATCCGTAACCACAGATTGTCCAGTCCACTCAACTTTTATATTTTTTGCATCTCCAGAAATCTTTTCAGCATATTTATTTTCAACCACATCTAATCCTGTTTCTTCATTAAGCCATTGATAACAAAATTTATAAAATTCTTTGAAATCAAGAAGCCCATCATACTTTATCTTGCTTGAAAATATCTTGTCTTTCTCAGCCATCTTTGTTTAAATAATAACAAAATCTTTATTTAAATATCCTTCGATGTTTCACTCTTCTTTCTTGTTTTTAGAAATCCATCTAACCTTTCTTCTCTTCATGAGCATATTTTTTCTGCATTTTGAAGAACATAAATGATTAATTCTACCGTCTTTCATAACTAAAGTCAAACCCTTATGAAAATCATAATCTTTCCCACAATAAGAACATTTAGGCATTTTAAAAGATGTCCTCCTTAGCTATTGAAACATGATAAATACTTTTATTTTCCATATCTTGTAAAACCCCTACAACTTCATATCCAAGAGATTTAACTTTTTGATGAATTTTTTCAAGATACTTCTCTTCAGAAGCAGAATTTTCCTTTTTAAATTCCAAAGTTGCTCGAACCAATTCTCCATTCAATAATTTCGATAATCCGTTTTCCATTTCAACTATATGACCCCTTTGTAATATTTGATTTAATTCTACGAGCTTCAATTTCAGTTTCTCTAAGCATCAAAACATCTCCAATTCTTATTGGGCCTTTAACATTTCTTCTCATGCTTCTTCCTTTGTCTCTTCCAGCTTGAACCAAACATTTAACTTGAGTAATTTCGCCCCTAAAACCAGTTCTACCTATTATTTCTTCAACAACCGCAGAAACAGCTTCCTCTGTAACAATTTTATCACTACCTTTAGAACCCTGCTGACTTACATTTTTTGTTCTTTGTTCCTTTGCCATTTTCTATTATAATTTTCTTTTACATTGTAGCTTTTCTTTTTTTTAAAGAAAAACCCATCATTTTAATCCGGCAATATCCTTCTGTGCATCGCCTGATTCTATGATTGCAACTGAAGAAGTTGGAACTTTGATGCCGACAGCAAGACCAAGTTTTTGTCTACTATCAACTTCTTTACAAACAATATTTTTTTCTTTACACAAAACAGGTAAGTGTTGAACAATCTCTTTTGGCTGAACATCGCTTGCATAAACTACAAGCTTAGCAGTTCCTCGTTCAATTGCTTTAGTAACTTCGTTTGTTCCTTTTTCAATTTTTCCAGTTTTTCTTGCTTTTTCTATTATTTGATAAATGTCCATTTTTTCCTCGCTAAAATGAAACAAAAGAGAATCAATTATCCTCCCTTATGTTCATTGGATTAATTATTAAAAAAGAGTTCATTTAAAAATGTTTGGATGTCTTATTTTTCAGGAATTTTCAATTCAAGATCATCCAACAAATCCTTTTCAGACTTTCCTGCTTTAACTGTTTCACCGCCTTTATTGTTTGTACTTTCCTTTTTATTTTCTTTGGAATTAATTTCCTTGTCATCTTTTTTTTCTTTGGAATCAGGTTTCTTTTCATCTTTTACATCTGTCTTGGATTTTTTTTCAGTGTTTTTGTTTTCCTTGTCATTGGAATCTGATTTTAGTTTTTCCTCTGAATCTTTTTTCTTTTTTTCTTGAATACGTTTAATTGCTCTCCAAATTATTAAAAGTATTATAAGTATCAAGATTATCAAAATAGAGTTAACAAGGAAGAACACCAATCTTCCAAACAATGTGCTTTGTCCGCCTAAAACAACTTCAAAATGTGCGCTTGAAGGAGCTACTCCATTAGGATAAATCAATTCAAGTCCAACAATATATTGTCCAAGAGGCAACACTCCTGTATCAAAGTTTCTTTTGAAATTAACTTGATTATCAATAAGAACAGTTTCACTTCTTGTTAAATAAACTTTACCATCGTAATCTTTGATGACATAATTCAAAGTTACATCCATTCTTTCTTTGTCTCCAATTGGAATCAAAGTAACGGAGGTTCTCAGTCTTTCGCCTTGAGACACCAAATAATCTTTATTTAAAACGATTATGTTTGAGTCAAATAACAATAATTTTTCTTGAACATTCAAAGAAACAGTAACATTCAAACCATCAATAAATATAATTCCATTATACCTTCCTGTGTTGTTTGGAGCCGAAAATCTTATTCTTAATTCATGAATTTCTCCAGCCGATAAATACAAATCAAAAGAATCTACCCACCTGTTTCTTTCTTCATCCCAAAAATTCACAATTAAATCAGGATCAAAATCTTCAGAGTAAATTGAAAAATTAGTTGAATCTTGTAAATCCAAATTTGTTATTCCAATTGTTTCTTCTATATTTGTGTTGATAAGCATAGCTCTTCTTATTTCAAGGGGATCAATTCTTATATAAGGCTCTCCTGGAATTTGAGGAGTTGTTCCGCCTCCACCTCCTCCGCCTCCTCCTTCTATTTGACAAGTTGCAGAACATCCATCTCCACTAACATAATTGCCATCATCACATTCTTCATAAGGAGCTTCTAAGATTCCATTACCACATGAAGAAAGAATTTCAGGTTCTCCTGAAAAAAATCCTTCAAGATAAGTGTCTGGATTAATAACAATTCCAGTTCCTCCTCCAGAATTCAAAGAAACAACATCAGCATTAATTTCGTTTAATTGAAAAACAGCTACAAAAATCAAAACAACCAAAACAAATAAAGCCCCTTTTCTCATGTATCACTCAATTAATTCATATTAATAAAAGTTGTGAAACAAAAACCAAGCAAGATTTCAAGAAATACTTTGAAAACATCAATTAATTTTCATATCCTACTCTAACTGAAAAAGAATCTAAACTTCCAGAAGAACTTCCATCAGGATCGTAACTATTTGCAAAAACTTGAACGTATCTTGTTCCAACGGGAATAGGATATTCTTTAACTCCTCCTTCCCACCAATTTCCATCTTCAACATATCCACTAGTTTCTGAACTTATAACTCCATGAGCAGAATTAAAAAATATTACTTGAATTAAAGTTCTATCATGACTCGGAAATTGCATTGATTTTCCATATCCTGTAACATTTATAACAGCGTCATCGGAATCAATATAACTTGCCCAAGTTGCTAAATTCACTTCTTGTCTTATAAAAGAATCAATACTACTAACATCCTGAGAAAAAGAAGCATAAGTCCCTGCTTGAGGAGAATCAGTTGTAACATAAAAGTTAGCTGAACTTTCCCAACCCGATAAAAAACTTTCAAAACCTGAATTAGTTAATAATTCATTTGTCCAAGTGTAATCTCCTCCAGAGCCTCCAAAAACACAAACACTTGGTTGTCCATTACAAACCCATCCTATTTCAACATCACAATCTTCTGAACATCCATCTCCATTATCATTATCTCCATCATCACAAGCTTCATAAGGCAATTCAACTATTCCATCTCCACATACAAATAAAATAGGTTCTGGAAAAATATATTCATCTTGAATTTCTCCAATAAATTCTTTTCCAGAATCAGAAATTAAAATTGGAGCAATAGCAATTTTTCTTGCTGATGCACTATTAAAAGAAGACAAAACAATTCCAAATTCTTTTTCTTGAAGAGGTTGCAAAACAAAATAAGATTTAAAGGATTTGGAATTATCTGAACTATATGTAATAAAAACTATTCCAGCAAGGTTTGCTTCTCCAGGATTTCTTTTAACTGTTATATTTATTCCTGTTGAATTAGCAATCTCAACCCGAGAAATTTCTAAACTAATGCTAAATTTTCCAATAGAAACTTCTTCTGCGCCTGTTTTTATTACATTCTTAACAACAACCCAGATTATTGCAACCGCAACAAGAGTAAGCAAGATAATCAACAATGTTGCAACAATAGTAGAAAGCCCCTTAGTGTTTTTCATCTTTTATCTTGAAATATATAAAATTATTTAATTTAAAAATTAATCAACTAACGACTAGCTTTTAAAACACCCTCCATTAATGCATCTTACTGTACATATATGAGTTGTATCAACTCCTTCAATGTGTAAATTTTGATAATTGGTTACATTCCCTGTAACTAAAATTGTTCCAGCACCAACAATTGAAATATTGTTTCCTTGAACATCATAACTCTCTACAACTGTACAACTTTCAGAACAATTAATCTGCCAATTTCCGTTAAGATAAACGCAAGTTGTATTGTACAAAGTAAACCAATCATCCATCTTATTCTGTTGGGTTGTGAAATTAAATATATGAGTCGCTGCATAATATCCTGTTTTAGTAGGACTAATTGAATAATTATTGAAATAACTTCTTGTTCCAGCCCTATTAATATATTCAGTAACTTCTTGTCTATCAGTCCATCCAGTTCCAGCAGTTAAATCAGTGAACTCCAAAGAACTTGAAACATTATATGCAGAAACATTTGC
>CAYWFA010000031.1:0-6814 GCA_964457815.1 Candidatus Woesearchaeota archaeon | reverse complement strand
AAACAAATTTCAGAGGGGTTAGGAGCTAATGCAGAGAAGTTTTGAAAAATATTTTTGTTGCAAGAGCATTCAATTCGGATCATCAGATGTTGCTTTTAGAAAAAGTTACAGATATGGTTAAATCAGGTGAACCAATAAAACTTCTTATTATAGATTCTTTAACTGCCCATTTCAGAGCAGAATTTTCAGGAAGAGGACAATTAGCAGACAGACAACAAAAGCTAAACAGATATATGCATGACTTAATGAAATTGGCCGAAACGTATAATTTAGCTGTTTATGTAACAAATCAAGTTATGGCAAATCCTGCACAGATGTTTGGAGATCCTACAACTGCAATAGGAGGGAATATTGTGGGGCACGCTTCAACATACAGATTATATTTAAGAAGAGGAAAACAAGGCTCAAGAGTTGCTAAATTAATAGATAGTCCAAATCTTCCAGATAATGAGTGTGTTTATTATGTAACTTCTGCTGGTGTAACAGATAAAGAGGAGTGAGATGGATTTTAATTGTAAATATATTGATAAAAGAGGTTTATGTAATTCTCCTTCTGTGAAATTAAAAGAATATCTTGTTGGATGTTTTTCTTTGGATTATAAACAATGTTGTTATTTTCCAGAATCAGAATTAAATAATGTTGTTAAACTTGAAAAAGAAAGCGATTTAGAGAAAGAATCTAAAGAGGAATAATATGGATTTTAAAGAGATATATAATACAATTTATTTTTTGGATAGTTCAGATTATGCGGGAATGGCTCTTATTGCTACGACCGTTATAGGGGTGGGAGCACTTTTTTATTTTGGAAAAAAATACTGTTTGAAAGATTCAGAAAAAAATAAAGGAAATGATTTAGAAAAAAAGGTTAAGGAATAATTTATTCAACTAATTCTTGTTTAGAAAACCAAATAGAAATTTCTTTTTCTCCATTTTCAGGAGAATCTGAAATATGCATAACATTATCAAAATTATTTGTTTTGGAATTGACTTTTCCGTATCTTCCTCTTAGAGTTACAGGGTCAGCATCATCTGGATTGGTTTTGCCAGCGTATTCTCTTAGTTTTTGTATCGCATTTTCTCCTTCATATGCAATTGCAATAATTGAATGTACATTATGATATTCTCCCATGATATATTTTAGAAGATCATTGTAAAAGGGTTTTTCTTTATGAACTTCATAATGTTTTTCTGCAAGATGTTTTTGAACACTAACTAATTTAAGTCCAATCATTTTTAGATTTAAATGGTCTAAATCGTAAATAACTATTCCAGATAATTTTCTTGCCATTGCATCTGGTTTAATTAAAATTAAAGCTCTTTCAGTTGTCATTGTAATTATATTTTCACAACATAGTTTAAAAAGTTTTGTTTGTTTTTTATGATATGGAACCAGATTATATCGCTCTTGTAAAAGAAACAGAAATATGTAAAAATTGTAAAAACATCGTTGTTGGAAAAGGAAATCTTAACGCAGATATTTTGTTTGTTGGAGAAGCTCCTGGAAAAAATGAAGATGAACAAGGGGTTCCTTTTGTGGGGATGGCTGGAAAGAATCTTGATAAGCTTTTAGAAAAAGTTGGTTTGAGTTTTGAGAATATTTATATTGCTAATATTTTGAAATGTCGCCCTCCTGAAAATAGAGATCCTCTTCCAGAAGAGATTAAAGCACACACTCCTTGGTTGATTCAACAAATAAAAGAAATAAAACCCAAAGTTATATGTTCTCTTGGAAATTATGCAACTAAATTCTTTTTATCTGAAGGAGATGTTGATAAGATGGATAAGCAACCAGGTATTACTTTGTTACATGGAAAGGTTAGATTTGTGGAAATCGGTGGAATTAAAATAAAACTTATACCTCTTTTTCATCCTGCGGCTATAATATATAAGAGAGATTTAATTCCTTTATGGGAAAAAGACATAGAAGTCGTTAAAAAAGAAATAAAAGAAAATCAAGCTAAGTTGTTTTGAAAATTCCTTTAAATTTATTTTTATGGGGTTTCTTTTTTAAATCCCTTCTCTAAAAGCATTTTTTCTATTTGAGATTCTTCGTTTGCTGTGGGTCCAATTTTTTCTATTGTCATTTTTGCACTGTTGAATTTATTGAAAGAGCTTGTAGAGAATTCAGGAGAAATTTTTATGAACACTTTTTCTTCAAATGTGAAATATCTTCTTTCTTCATTGCTTTCATCAAAAGAATTGGTTTTTATTTCTTTGATTAAATTATAGTAATCTTCTTGTTCTTTCTTTTTATACTGTTTTTTATACACCTCTATTTTTCCCACAACAAGTTATTGTTTAATGTCTTTATAAAAATTATTGCTCTGATAAATATATTTTAATGCTTTTTTTGGATTTTTGAAGTGTTCGAAGGCGGAGCATCTCTTATTTTTATGAATTTATAATGCGCATCTGTTGTTTTTTTATTTTCAACTTCTTCTTTTAATGTATAAACTTTTTTCTTATTAGAATCCGTGTAGAATTTAAGTTTCATCCTAGTCCAAAAAGATATCCCCTTAATCTCGTTGGGAGTTTCTTTTTCAAATGTTTTTCAATTTCTTTGGGATTTACCCATTTTAATTCTGAAACATTTTTTCCTGGTTTCTCTTTTCCTTCTGTTGCTTCACATAAAAAGTAAATACGTAATGCTTGCTTGTCTTTTAATCTGTTTTCTGCATAAACTGCTCCAAGGTTATGAATTATATATCCTGTTTTTTCTTTGGCAACCCTTTTTAAACCAATATCTAATTCTTCTTCATACCTTAAATCTCCTTCAAGGAAACTTAAATTTTTTTCTCCTTTATTTCTTCCTACAAGTATTTTTCTGGCTTTTGGACTGAAAAGAATTCCTATTATTTTTACATTGAATTTGTCGGACATTTTATTTTTCTTTTACTTCAAAAAGCATATTTTGTTGTTTTGCTTTTTTTTCTATTTCCTCCAATACATTTTTTATTTTTTGTTCTCCTTTTTTTCCATCTTCTGTTTCTAGGCTTAAGGAGTATTTTCCTCCGGAGAGGTATTTTATTTCTATTTCTTTTGGAACTTCAAGAATCTTTTTTAAAAGATATAATCCTTCAGGCTCCTGTGTTTTTAAGTGTATTGTTCTTTTTATTGTTATCCTTTTCTTTTTTTGTTCTAAAATTATTCCGAGGATTTTGTTTGTGTTTTCTTTTCCAATTATTTTTTCAAGAGGAGAGGAATCTTTTTTCATTTCTTCAAAATATGAAAAAAGTCTTTTTTCTTTGGTTATTTCGTTTATAATTTCTTGTGAATTTTCTTTAAGAACTGTTTTCAAAATACTTATATAACTTTTTTCTTGGTTGTATTCATCCATAACTTCTTTTCTTTCTTTTTGTGTGACTCTTCTTAATGAGAGACTAATTGTATCTCCTTTGTTTTTCAATACCTTGCAAACTATTTTCTTTTTTGGTACGACGTATTCTCTTAAATTTCTTATTCTTCCTGGAGCTATTTCGCTTAAAATAATGCTTCCTTCTTGTTTTTCACCCTCTATTTTTACAAATACGACTGTTCCAGCTATTCTGTCCACTGTACAAAGAACCATTTCTCCTTCTTCTATCATATTTCATAAAGAAATAAAGGGGTTTTAAAGGTTATTATTCAAAGAATTTGGATTTATTTTAAAATTTCACTAATTCAATTTCTAAATTTTTTTGAAGGAGTTCAATGAACTCTTTTTCTTTTTTTCTCGAGATTATACAGCCAGCAGCATATTCATGTCCTCCAACTTCTCCTTTTGTGAAATTTATGATGCTTTCAAGAAGTTCTTTTAAATTTCTTCCTTTTTTACCCACGGTTCTTGCAGAAACTTTGACTTTATCTTCATAATAAGCCATTGTTACGATTATTGTTCCTTCTTCATACATTGAAGAATTTGAAATTATGCTTGCTATTGTTCCAATCATGGTGTCTGGAATGTTGTCTTGGGCATTGATTATTACAAAGCCTTTTCCTTGTATTTTTGTTGTTTCATAAGCAAAGTTTAATCCTGTTATTATATTTTGTTTGTATTTTATATGGGTTAATTCCGTTTTCTTTTTTGCCGAGGGTATTTCCAAACAGTATTGGAGAGCTAATTCTGGTTTTCCAGATCTTGAACAAGCATTTATTATGGCGCTTAAATCTCTTGCATCTTCTGATTTATTGAACATTTTTACAAGAAAAATGTCTCCCACTAAATCTTTTGTTTTTATTTTGGGATTCCTAAGAAGTATCGCAGTGGTTAAATTCTTCATTTCTTTTTCGTCAAGTTCCATTATGCTTTTATATTTTCCTTTTTCTGGAGTTATTCCTGTTTCTCTTAATAATTCTAATACTCCTCTCATATTTCCCGTGACTTCTGGGATATAGGGGTTTGAAGAATATTCTAGAACTCTATTTACCGGACGAGTTGAAGGGTAAATAAGAATGCCTCTTTTTCTTTGTATCCCACTTTCTTCTAGAATTCCATTGTTTAAAGAATCAATTTCTTTTTCAAGACAATCTCCTATCATTCCTAAGATTGCTAATTTAGACAATTCTTTTACATCTTGATGAAGGTGTTTACAAAAAAGATAAGTAAGCCCAGAACTACTTATTTTTTGTTTGTTTAAAATTTGAGGATTGATTATTTTAACGTTTTCAGGGATATCTTGATTTATTTCGTGATGGTCAATAATAAAAACTTCTTTTAAATTTGCTTGTTTTATGTGATTAAGACTTCCAGATGCTAAATCAATGAAAAGAATTATTTTTTCTTTGGGAAGATTTTTTATGGTGTTTTCTTCAAGGCTTTTTAAAATCCTTATTGAAAATTTTTTATTTAATTTTTTAAGGGTGCTGACTATTATGGCTGCAGAAGTTATACCATCAGTATCAAAATGGCTTATTATTTGTATTTCTTTTTTTTCAGTTTTTTTTACAAACTCTTCAGCAAATAACTTTATTTCTTTTTGTAAAATTTCGTCCTCTTTTTTCATTTTATTTCAAGAGAATTTTATAATTCTTTCAAGTATTTCTTGATTTTTCTTATTCTGGAAAATATTCTGCTTCTTTCTCTCTTGGCTCTTTTATCTTGAGCATTCTTTTTTAAATGATCTTCTATTTTTTCAAGTTTTTTTTCTGCATTTTTCAAATCGGGATTGATGTATTTGTCTTTTAATATTTTTGATATTTTTTTATTGTATTCTTTGGGATGGATTCCTTTTTTTCTGAGCTCTTCTCCTATTTTTTCTGCAGTTAATCCTTTATCAGCTAGTTCTATTACTTTCTTTTCATAGTCTGCTTCAGAGATTTTTTTGGTTTCTTCTTTGGTTTCTTGTTGTTTTTTTTCAGCTTTTTTTGCCATCTTAGTATTTCGTAAAGGGGTTTTTTAAAGCTTGTTGTTTCATTTAAACTTGCTTCTGAAAGTTATTTAAACTTATATTTATTTTATAATTCATGGGGGTGTGCATAGGTATTTTTTCTTTGAAAGGTGGGGTAGGAAAAACAACGGCTGTTGTGTCCTTGGGATCAGCAATAGCAAGTTTTGGTAAAAAGGTTTTGTTGGTGGATGGAAATATTTCTTCCCCCAATTTAGGGCTTCATTTGGAGATAGTTGAACCAGAGATTTCTTTACAGGATGTTTTAAATAAAAAAGCTAATGCTTCTCAAGCAATATGCAAATTAAACAATTTTGATGTTCTTCCAGCTTCAATTTTCAATGATGATAAAGCTAATCCCTTGTTTTTAAAACAAAAAATACATCATCTTAAAAAAAGTTATGATTACATTTTGATTGACTCTTCTCCTCATTTGGGAGATGAGACACTTGGGGCTATGATTGCTTCAGATGAGATGATTGTTGTAACCACCCCAGATCATCCTACATTAAGTACAACTTTAAGAGCGCTTAAATTAGCTAAACAAAGAGGAACTCCCATATCAGGAATAATTTTAAACAAAGTTCATGGCAAGAAATTCGAAATTCCTTCACAACATGTTGAAATTACCTTGGAAGTTCCTATAATGGCGGTTATACCTCACGATGTTAATTTTTTAAAAGCATTATCTAAGTTTAAATCCTCAGTGGAATTCAAACCTCGTTCTGAAGCAAGTGAAGAATACAAGAAATTGGCAGCTACTTTGATTGGAGAAAAATACAAGCCTCGAAACATCAAGAATATTGTTCGTTTGGCATATCCAAAAAAACAGGATATAAACAGAGAAATTTTCTATCAGAGTGTTTTTGGGTAATTTTATAAATAGTTCTTGTTTTGATTTTCAATAATTTAGCCCCATAGTACAGTGGTCAAGTATACGGCCCTTTGGAATTTTGAATAATGAAGAGAGGCCGGGACCCAGGTTCGAATCCTGGTGGGGCTATTTTTTTAATGCCTGTATCTTCCTCGTCTTTCTATTGCAGTTAATCTTTCAAATATTTGTTTTGAATCTGGGTAATTCTTTGAATAAGCTTTTTTGAATTCTTGAAAAAGTTCTTTCCAGTTCATGAAATGTTTTGCTTCTAAGGCTTGTTTTAAAAGATGAATGTCTACCGCTTTATCTTCTATTTTTCTGGAAATGTATCCCAATCCAAAATCTATGAAAAAAACTTCATCGTTTTTTAAAATCATGTTGCTGGTAGTTAAATCTCCATGGATTATATCTGCTTTGTGTAATTTTGATATTGATTCACCTAATTTTTTCATTATTTGTATTTGCTTGTTCGCTTGAAAATTATTCAATGAATCAGAAAGTTTTTCTCCTTTTATGTAAGGCATAATTATTTTATTTTCTTGATTTGATTTTTCAGGATCTGCACTGTTGATAATT
>CAYWFA010000030.1:0-7311 GCA_964457815.1 Candidatus Woesearchaeota archaeon | reverse complement strand
GAATGTGAAACAAGCAATTCTGGGCCTTGTTTGTATTCTTCCCGCGTAAGTTGTGTTTGTGTTTATGCAACAGAAGCTTAATAAAAAATTTTATTTTTCTTTAATCAAGTCTTTAATAACATTATAAATCTCAGGGTGTTTAGAAGGTTTAATCATGTTCACATGGAAAAAATCTACTCCTTTACAAGTTCCATTTACATATATATTTTCAGCTCCATCCAAGTAAGCACTTGAACTTTTAACTATTCCATCTCCATCTGAACCTTCCCAATAACACCCCACTCCAACAAGATTATACAAAGGAACACTCGGCAAAGAGGCATTGTTTAAATCAGAAATAAACAAGCTTGTTTCGTTCATTTCACTGCATTCTAAATCTGCCCCAAACACAGAACAATAATTCAAAACAAATCCGTCAACTCCTTTATTCGGTATCCCTATAAGAACAACTTTATCAACATTTTCTTCACCATATTCTTTGAGGTATTTTCTTGTAACAAGACCTCCCATACTATGTGCAACAATCACAACTTTATCTTTTCCTGTAAGATACTTAACATTCAATACAATATCATTTAATCTTGAAGCATAAGTATCTATGCTCTCCCACTTAGAATCAAAAATAAAAGAATCTTCTCCGCTAATCAAAGTATCAATGTAATAAGTTGATTCAAATAAAATCGAAGCGTTAACTTTACTTAAATATCCTTTTGAACTCTCTCCATATAAACTGCCATAAAAATATCCTGCATCAAGATATCCTTCTTTTTCAAGTTCTCTTGCCATTTCTCCAAAAGATTCCATGCTTAATTCAGCAGAGAGTTTCTCATTGAAACTATGTCCATGAACAAAAATCACTGGATAATTAATAGAAGAATCATCTATACATGCGTAACATTCTTGATTCAAACAACAAATAGGAGAAGGTTCTTCAAGAGTGAAAAAAGAAGAATAATTTCCTTGATTAATGAATATTTTCTTTAAATCCAAAGAATCAAATGAAACACCTAAAGAAAGATTTTCTGAAATAGTTCCAGTTTCATTTTCTAAAAGAGAAGTTAAATTAGAAAATTCATCTTCAAGATCTTTAAAGCCTTCCAACTTATTATCCAAAGTATCTTTTCCCTTCATATTCAACACAAATCCATTGAAATTTTCAACAAAGTTCTCTCCTGCATTAATTGAAGAAAAAGTAAAAGGGTATTCTTCAAGATATAAAATATTTAGATACATCTCAGTGATATTATCAACAAGAGAATTATACTCTGTTATATTTCCATAAAACGAAGAATTAAACAAATCGACTTTATTTGTTAAATCAATTAGTTCATCTGTTAAAGGATATACTTCACTTCCTAGAACAGAATATTCTTGAAACAAATAAAGTTCATTAACAGATTGCAATTTCAAATAAACATCATAAAGAGAACTATTGATTTCTGCATATTCTTTTTTTAAATCATATAAATATAAATAAGGATTTTCAAGTTCGAAACTATTCATTTTATTTTCAAGATAATAAAACTCCTTGTTCAAGGTTTCTGTATTGTTTTTTAAATTATTTTTAATTAAATTCTGGATTTCGTTTAATTCATGATCAACAGAAATTATTTTTGTTCTGTACTTTGAAGGAGATTTAGAAAAACAAAATCTTGTATCTAAGCTATTGCACTCTAAACTCACCTTATATAATTTTTGTCCATATTTTTCTTCATTGGGGTTAATAGAATAATGCTTTGAAAGAGGGCTTGAAAATTTAATGAAAACCTCTTCCTTAAACATTTTCTTTCCTGAACTTAAATCTTCCAAGACAAGCGAACAATTAGCACTACAAAAAGGATTTGCAAGAACCTTTGCTTTAATTCCTATGTCTATTTCTTCACCATTCTTTATTTTTATATTCTGATTTTCAACATCTAAAGATACAAGCAAATCATTTCCAATTAAAGCTTTGTAATAAAGATAAAAATTAAAAAATAAAAGTGAAAAAATTAACATAATTATTATCCCAAAAACATTTGCTTTTTTCTTTCTTTTTTGTATTTTTTCTTGTGTTGTTTTTCCTGAATCTTTAGCAGATAAACCAGAATAAATCAATTCAGAAACAACAATAAACACAACAATTCCTGCAATAACGCTTATGAAAACAACTTCAACACTTCCTGAAAATTCAAATCTAGAAACTATAAATGCTAATACAACTCCTAAAAGCAGCATAAATCCAACTATCACTCTCATATAAATACCAAGATAATTGAGTTTAAAAAACTAAATAATATAAATTTTTAAAAACAACAAACCCCAAACAGGTTTCATGAAGAAAGTGGCAATAATAGGTTCTGGTCCTGCAGGCATTTTTTCGGCATTAGAACTCTTAAAAAACAATCCCCACCTTGAAATAACTCTTTTTGAAAAAGAACCTTATTCTTCAGGAGGAATGATAAATGACTGTAAACTAAACCTTTCTTCAAAGATAGGTATGGACACAAATGAACTAAAGATATCAGAAGAATACGCAAATAATTTAATTTCTTATATTGATGACACCTTTTTAGAACATGGTGCTCCTGATAACCTTTATGGAACAAACGAAAACAAAATAAAAAGACTTCAAGAAAAAGCAAAATTATGTAATTTGGAATTAATAAGCTGTAAACAAAGACATATAGGAACAGACAATTCCAAAAAATTAACAAATAAATTCAAAGAAACTTTAATTAAAAAAGGGATTAATATACAAACAAAAACAGAGGTTAAAAATATAATAAAGAACCCTAACAACGGTTTTGCAATAATTACATCAAAAGACAATGAAGAAAATTTCTATGAGTTTGATTACGTAGTTTCAGCTCCAGGAAGAGCGGGTTCAATCTGGTTCAGAGAAAAAGCAGATAAGTTAGGAGCAAAATATCTCTGGGGGCCAGTAGATGTTGGAGTAAGAATTGAAATGCTGAAAAAGAATTACGAAGATTTAACAGATATAATCTATGATCCAAAATTAATAATGGACATTTCAGACAAAGAATTCACAAGAACTTTTTGTACAAATCCCGGAGGAAGAATAAGACTTGAAAGACTTGTTGAAAACCAAGACACATTTTCCATAATAAATGGAGATGCCAACAAAGATTCAAAAACAAATAACACCAACTTTGCAATTCTCACAAGATTTTATTTAACAGAACCTTTAATTGATACAAGAAAAGAAGGATTGGAATTAGTTAAAAGAGTTAACAGATATGGAGGAGGAAAACCTCTTGTTCAAAGAATGCAAGATTTTTTCAACAACAAAAGAACAAAAGCAGAATACCTTGAAAAAAATAAATTAATTCCAACATTAAACCCTTCTTTTGTCGCTCCAGGAGATATTAATTTAGCATACAGCTACAAGGTTGTAAGCAAAATAAAAAGTTTCATTGAAAAATTAGATCATCTTGCATTAGGAGTAAGAGCAGACCCAAACAATCTAATTTATGCTCCTGAAATCAAATTCTATGAAACCAATTACATCACAAATACAGATTTAGAAACAAACATTGAAAATTTATTTGTTGCTGGAGATGGGGCAGGAAAATCCAGAGGAATAATTGGTGCAGCATTAACAGGAATAATTGCTGCAAGAGGCATATTAAAAAAAGAAGGAATTGAATACAAAAAATAATATTTTAAACAAGCTCCTTATTTTCCAACCATAGAATGATAAATACAACCTGCTGAACTGGATTTCACACAGTTCCCATACCTTACACGATAATATTCACAAGCTATCCCCACAATTGTTCCATCTGATTTTGTTCTTAAGGCTATTTCGCTATTTATTCTAGGACAAATTTCTTTTTCAAAGCTAGCCCTTTGATTTAATCCCAATTCCAATATTGCCTTTGCTTGACCCAACTCAAAACCTTGTTCAATCAATCTGTTTAAATCAAGTTTCTTTTTTGTGAATTCCAATTCATTTACCATGAAACTCAATTACAACCAATGTTTTTAAAAATTATTATACAAAAAAGTATGAATCAAATACAAAAAATAAAAATAATTTATCTTCTAGGTCTTCTTCCAGAATTTCTTGAGCTAGGTCTTCTATTTCCCCTACTAGGATCTCTCCCTTCATCCCTATGATTAACTCTTCCACTAAATCTGTTTCTTTTTCCAGAATCCAAAATAACTCTAACCCTCTTGATTTCAGGCAATTTTTCAGAAGTTATATCAGCAACTCTTGAACTCAACAAATTATTGAAATTTTCATAATCTCTGCTTGCTAAAATTGTTATTGCTTTTCCTTGTTTTCCTGCTCTTGCAGTTCTTCCAATCCTATGAACGTAATCTTTTGAATCAGAAGGGACTTCATAATTATAAACGTGACTCACCCCTTTTATATCAAGACCTCTTGAAGCAACATCAGTACAAACCAAAACTCCCAATCCTTTTTTATGAAAATCATCAAGAACCTTTATTCTTTTATTTTGTTCTATTCCTCCATGAATAGCTTTTGCATTAATTCCCAAAGAAATCAAATTATTTGCTATAAAATCAACATTTCTTCTTGTATTACAAAAAACCATAACCAAATCTGCATTTTCATTTTTCAATAATGTAACAAGCAAAGAAAACTTTTGATGATCTGGTACATCATAATAAATTTGATGGAGTTTAGAAGCGTCAACATAAGATTTAACAGAAACTTCAACAGGATTCAAAGTGTATTTTTTAGATAAATAATCTATCTCAGGAGAAATTGTAGCTGAAAACAACATTGTTTGTCTTTTTTTTGGACATTCATGAATTATGGTTTCAACATCTCTCCTAAAACCCATATCAAACATTCTATCTACTTCATCTAAAACCAAAAATTTAACGTTATTTAACCTCAAAGTCCTTCTATTTAAATGATCTATAAGGCGACCTGGAGTTGCAACTAAAACATCTGTTGAATGAAGTTCCCTTATTTGAGAATCAATATTCATCCCCCCATAAACTGCCAAAACCTTGAGTTTCTTGTTTTTTCCAAAATTTCTTATTGAAGATGCAACTTGTTCTGCAAGTTCTCTTGTTGGAGTTAATACAAGCGCTTGAATTTCTTTGTTGGGCTTAAGATTTTCTATAATTGTAGATGCAAAAACCAAAGTCTTTCCACTTCCAGTCATTGCTCCCCCAATAATATCTCTTCCAGCTAAAGCTAAAGGTATTGCTTTCTCTTGAATTTCAGAAGGTTCTTTGAAACCAAATTGTTTGAAAACATCCGTTAATTCTTTGGTTAAACCTAATTTAGTAAACTTTTCCATATAAATAAAATTAAACTCCAGAAAGAATTATAATTTTGATACTTTAGTTGCTTTTAATCCTCTATCGCCTTTCTCTGCAGTGAATTCCACCGAATCATCTTTATCGATAGATGCACCTTCGTTGAAAGCAGATTTATGCAAGAAGTAATCTTTTCCATCATCTCCGATTATAAAACCGAATTCTTTTTCACGATTAAAAAACTTAACTTTTCCTTTCATATTGTTTTTCTCCTTTATACTTTATTTATATTGGCTAAGCCAATCAACAAAAAATCTTCAAGAAATATTTTATTTTTCTATATTTTGTATATACTCGATATTATTCCTTGAGCGTAAGTCATTATAAACATTTAACTGCCCAAGACTCACTGACCTGTTCGTTATATTATTATCAATTTCAAAGGTTTATAAAGCTTGGGTTAAAAAATCCTTCATTTAATTAATCTTTTTTTGTTTTCGATTATTTTTTCCAAGCATCAACGCCCCAAACAACAAAGTTACCCAAAATGAAAACAATGCATAAATCAATGCAGGATGTCCAATTTTTGGCTGAAGCAAAATTACATCTGTAACAAGCAAAGCGAGAACAGTGTTTTGAAGTCCTACTTCAATACCTATCGTTGTTGCTACCTTATTCTCAAATTTAAAGGCTTTTGCAACTCCCCACCCAATAAACAATCCTCCAACATTAACAACAAGAATCCAGGGAAGCAAAGCGAATATCAATTCCTTTGTAAGCCCAATTCCTCCAATATTTTCACTTCCAAAAAATTTAACAATGAAAAATATCCCTAAAAAAACACTTGCAATCACTTTTATTTTTATTTGGGAACGAATCATTTTATAGGGTTTTAAATATCTTAAATAAGAACCAACAAGAACAGGAACAATCACAAGAAAACCCACAGTTCCTAAAATATTCCATAAAGGAGGGATAATTGAAACCGCTTCTCCCATAAATGTTGAGAATGCCAAGGAGATATAAATTGGAATTGTTAATAATATGACCAAACTGTTAGTTGAAGTCAATCCCACAGATAAAGGAACATCTGCTTTCACAATATATGAAATAAAATTACTTAAAGTTCCTCCAGGACATGCTGCCAAGATGATTAATCCTACTTTGTATTCAGGAGAT
The DNA here is from genome assembly GCA_964457815.1 of Candidatus Woesearchaeota archaeon. Classification (GTDB taxonomy): domain Archaea; phylum Nanobdellota; class Nanobdellia; order Pacearchaeales; family GW2011-AR1; genus MWBV01. The sequence goes on along the minus strand of CAYWFA010000030.1, from coordinate 888 downwards.
AAATTAGATAAACCCGAAATTAAAAAAGCAAATAAAGGAAATAAAAGTATTTGCAAAACAAGTCCAAGAATTAATTTTTTGGGCTTATGAAAGATGTTCTTTAAATCTTTTAATTCAATAGAAGAACCAATACCAATCATTATCAAAAAAATAGTCACAGAAAGAAGCACATTAATTAATTCCATATATTATTTTTACCTCTTTCATATTTACTTCTTTCATGATACAATATACAAGTAAATGTTAATAAAATTAACTTATTAAGCGCCCCAAACGAGAAACTAAATTTTTGTTAGATGCCCTAATTCAAGATTATTTCAAATAACAGCAGGTGACTACATTTCTTGCTGTTTGTAGACACCTAAATAGGAATATTTAAATATTGTAGTCACCTAAATATATTTATGAATATTGAAAAAAGAAAAGCAGGAAATAAGATAAAGTATTATCTTGCTCATTCTTATCGTGAAGGCTCAAGAGTTCACAAATTCAGGAAATATCTTGGCACTGAATTAAGTGAGGAAAAATTAAAAGAAAGAGTTAAAATTGCTGAAAAGCTTATTCTAGAAGAAATACACAAATATAAAATAATCCAAGACCCCTTAAAAATTGAACTGTCTAAAGAAGAGATAAAATCAATAAATATAATAGAATCAAGCATACCCTTAAAAATTTCTCACTTATCTGAAGGAGACTGGAAAAAGTTTTCTAAACTATTTTCATATAATACAAATGCTATTGAAGGAAGCAAATTAAACCAGAGCGAAGTGTTCAATATTTTAGAGTATGATAAATGGCCAGACAAATCAAAAGAAGATATTGCAGAAGCATATGGGGTTGATGAAGCGATTAGATTTATTAGAAATACCAAAGAGCATATTTCTATAG
>CAYWFA010000029.1:0-7425 GCA_964457815.1 Candidatus Woesearchaeota archaeon | reverse complement strand
TCTAAAACAAAACCTTTTAAATAGTTCATGGGATAATTAATTATAAGCCCTGGTAGCTCAGCCTGGATAAAGTGCTAACGCACAATCCATTCTGGTTTCTAGGAATCACACAAGCCCTGGTAGCTCAGCCTGGATAGAGTGCTAACGCACAATCCATCCTGATTTCTAGGCAACACACACAAGCCCTGGTAGCTCAGCCTGGATAGAGCACTAGCCTTCTAAGTTAGGGGTCGCAGGTTCAAATCCTGTCCGGGGCATGAACCTTTTAGGTTTTTCCGCACGGGTGGCACAACGGTACTGCGTTCGCCTGCAGAGCGAATTTTCGTGGGTTCGACTCCCACCCCGTGCTTGATTATTTAAAATGAAAATTTACACTAAAAAATTGATTATGAACACTTCTGAAAGAATACAATTTGTAAATATAACTCACGAGGTTGAAGAAGCAGTCCAAGAATCTGGCGTTAAAGAGGGACTTGTTTTAATTAATCCAATGCATATAACTGCTTCGGTTTTTGTTAATGACAATGAATCTGGACTTTTAAGGGATTTCAAAGAGTGGTTGGAAAAATTAGCTCCACAAAAGTTTGATTACAATCATCATCAAACAGGGGAAGATAATGGATTTGCTCATTTATGGAGGACAATTATGGGAAGAGAAACAACAATCGCAATCAGTAATGGAAAACTTGATTTTGGACCTTGGGAAAGTATTTTTTATGGGGAATTTGATGGACAAAGAAACAAGAGAGTTTTAATTAAGGTGCTTGGTGAATAGTTTTTTATACACTACTTTTTTAATTTAATTATGTATATTGTGAAACAAAATATCAATGGTAAAGATTATTTTTATTTAAGAAAGAGTGTAAGAAAAGGCAGCAAAGTTACTAGCCAACATGTTGCTTATCTGGGTTCAAATAAAGAAGAAGCAGACAAGAAATATGCAGAAATAACTAAAAATATGGATTCAAATAAAAAAGAAATTAAAATGGAAAACAACAAGAATGAATTAAAAGAGAATAAAAAAATAGAAAGCTCTCTTGTTCAGAAAAAGATATCAATAGATGAATTGGCTAAATTTTGCAAAGAGAAAGGATTTATTTTCAGATCAAGCGATATTTATGGTGGTTATGCTGGTTTTTGGGATTATGGTCCTTTAGGTGTTGAGTTGTTTAATAATATCAAGAAAGATTGGTGGGATTTTTTTGTGAGTAAAAGGGATGATATGGTTGGAATGGAAGCTAGCATAATTTCGCATCCAAGAACATGGAAAGCTTCAGGACACATTGCAAATTTCAATGATGTTGCAGTTGTTTGTAAAAAATGTAAGACTGCAACTAAAATAGATAAAATTGAAGTTGGAAAAGTTAATTGTAAGTGTGGAGGGGAGTTTGATGTTAAAGGAGAATTCAGTTTGATGTTTAAAACTAAAGTTGGAGCTTTGGATGCATCTGAAGCTTATTTGAGGGGAGAAACTGCCCAAGGAATGTTTTTGAATTTTAAATTGATAAGTCAAACTTCAAGAATGCAACTTCCTTTTGGGATTGCTCAGATTGGAAGGTGTTTTAGGAATGAGATTGCTCCAAGAGATTTTTTGTTTAGAAGCAGAGAGTTTAATATTGCTGAATTTGAATTTTTTGTTAATCCTGAAGAGAAACAGTGTGATTTGTTGGATGAAAATCAATTAGGGGTTCAGTTGAAACTTTTAGATTCTGAAACTCAGGAAAAGGGCGAAGAAAAATTGAAAGAAACAACAATCGGAAAAATGTTAAGTGAAAAAAGAATGGAAGAGTGGCATGCTTATTGGTTGGCTGAACAAATTAAATGGTACCATTCTCTTGATTTGTTTGAAATAAAAATAAGAGAACATATGAAAGATGAATTAAGTCATTATTCTTCTGCAACTTTTGATATTGATTATGAATATCCTTTTGGAAGTGTTGAATTAGGAGGAAATGCAAACAGAGGACAATATGATTTAACTCAACACTCAAAAGAAAGTGGAGAAAATATGGAGGTTTTCGACGAGAAATATAAAAAGAAAGTTGTGCCTAAGGTTATTGAGCCTACTTTTGGGGTGGAAAGAGTTTTTTTGGCTTTGTTAACTAAAGCTTATTGTGACGATGGAAGAGGAAACATAACCTTGAATTTGTCTCCAAGAATTGCTCCTGTTAAAGCAGCAGTTTTTCCTTTGGTTAAACGAGAAGATTTTGAAAAAATTGCAGATGAAGTTGTAAAAGATTTAAGAGAAGAATTTAAAATTGCTTATGATAAATCTGGGAGTATTGGAAGAAGATATGCAAGAAACGACGAAATAGGAACTCCTTTTTGTATAACTATAGACGATGAGTCTTTGAAAAACAAGGATGTGACTATCCGTGATAGAAATTCCAGAGCTCAAAAAAGAATTGAAATTAAAAAATTAAAAGAAGTTTTGAGAAATTTGATACAAGAAAAAATAAATTTTCAAGAAATTTAATGAATTTTATCGACGGAGTTTTTTTTATAAAAATTAGCCGGCATAAAACTTATAAACTTTTGTTTTCTTTTATTACTAATTAAAATTGAGGTGATAAAATGGCTAAAAAGAAAGCTAAAAAGGCTGCAAAGAAACCTGTTAAGAAAAAAGCTGGTAAAAAAAAGAAAAAGTGATTTTTCTTTTATAATTTCATTTTTATTTTTTATTTATTGATTAGTAAAGTTTATTAAACCAATTCTTCTTTTTTATATAAACAAGAAAAAAGGGTGTGAATATGGTTAAAGTTGCAATAAACGGTTTGGGAAGAATTGGTAGGGCTTTTTTGAGAATTGCCCTCGATAAAGGGATTAATGTTGTTGCAGTTAATGATTTGGCTGGAATTGATTCTATTGGGTATTTGATGAAATATGATACTGTTTATGGAAAATACGAGGGTAAAATTGAAAAAGGAGAGAATTTCCTCAAGATAAACAGAAAAAAAATAATGCTTTTTTCAGAGAAAGATCCTGAAAATCTTCCTTGGGCAGAACTTGGTGTTGATATTGTTGTGGAGTGCACAGGACTTTTCACAGATAGAGAAGGTGCAATGAAACATCTTTGGGCAGGAGCTAAAAAAGTTTTGATTTCTGCACCTGCAAAACAACCAGACATTACAATTGTTTTGGGAGTTAATGAAAATCAATTGAAAAAGGAACATAAAATAGTTTCAATGGCTTCTTGTACTACAAACTGTTTAGCTCCTATTGTTAAAGTTCTTAATGATGCTTTCAAAGTTGAATCAGGTTATATGACAACTGTTCATGCATATACCAACGATCAAAAAATATTGGATGTTCCACATAAAAAATTAAGAAGAGGAAGAGCTGGAGCGATTAATTTAATTCCTACTAGTTCTGGTGCTTCAAGTTCTGTTGGAGAGGTTATACCTGAATTGAAAGGAAGATTGGATGGTTTAGCAGTGAGAGCTCCTGTTCCGTGTGGAAGTATTGTTGATTTTGTTGCTGTTCTTGGGAGAGCTGTAACGAAAGAAGAAGTTAATGCAGCTTTGAAGAGCGCATCTGAAAAAAATATGAAGGGGATTTTGGAGTATTCAGAGGATGAATTGGTTTCTTCGGATGTTATAAAGAATACAAATTCTTCTGTAGTTGATTCATTGTTAACACAAACTAATGGGAATTTAGTTAAAGTTCTTTCTTGGTATGATAATGAGTATGGTTATTCAAATAGATTGGTAGATATGATTAAACTTTTGAAATAACAATTAAATTTAAATTATATTAAACAAGATATGAAAACTTTAGAGGATTTTGATTTTAAAGGAAAAGTTGTTTTATTGAGATCTGATTTGAATTCTGATGTTCAAAATAAAAAGTTGTTGAAATCAGAAAGAATAAAAGAAGCAGCTATAACAATAAACGAATTAAAGAAAAAGAAAGCCAAGGTTGTTGTATTGGCACATCAAGGAAGACCGGGAGATGAAGATTTTGTTTCTTTGAAACAGCATTGCAAGCAGTTAAACAAGTTTTCTAAAATTGAATTTGTTGATGATATTATTGGAGAAAAAGCAGAAACAAAAATAAAAGAATTGAAAGAGGGAGAAGCAATTCTTTTAGAGAATGTCAGAAATTTAAAAGAAGAGTTTGATATAAAACCCAATAAATTAACAGAATTTTTTTCAAAGAATTGTGAAATATATGTTAATGATGCATTTTCTGTTTGTCATAGGGCTCAAGCCTCAATTCTTCTTCCAAAATACATTAAAAAAAGTTGTGCTGGAAGAATATTGGAAAGAGAAGTTGATGCTCTTAAAAAATTGAAATTAAATGGGACTCTTTACATTCTTGGAGGGGCGAAACCAGAGGATAATGTTAAACTTCTTGGTAAAAATAAAGTTTTAAGTTGTGGACTTTTTGGACAGGTGTGTTTGATAAATAAAGGTAAAAAGTTAGGTGAACAAGAGAATTATCTTGTCGAAAGAAAAATATTTATTGAAATTCCAAAAAACAAACTCAAAAAAGTTGAAACTCCTGTGGATTTTGCTGTTGATGTAAAAGGTAAGAGAAAAGAAATACCTGTTGATGGCTTTCCCAACAAGTATGAAATTTTTGATATTGGAGAACTCACACAAAAAAGATACGTAAATGAAATAAAGAAAGCAAAAGCAATATACATGAAAGGGCCAGCAGGAGATTGCAGCAAAAAACAATTTTCAAAAGGAACTTTTGCAATTTTGAAAGCTGTTGCAGAAAGCAAAGCATTTTCAGTTATTGGAGGAGGACATTTAAGTGATGCTATTAAAGCTTCTAAAGTTGATTTAAAGAAATTCAATCATATTAGTTTAAGTGGAGGAGCTTTACTTAATTACATTGCAGGAAATAAATTACCTGGATTAAAAGTTTTAAAAATAAAATGAAGATTATTGAAGCCCGTAATTACAAAGAGCTTTCAAAAATAGCTTCTGAAATAATTATCGATGAAATTCTTGAAAAACCAAATCTTGTAATGGGATTTGCAACTGGAGAAACCCCGAAGAAAACATATAAAAATTTGATTAAAGCATATAAAAAAAAGAAAGTGGATTTTTCAAAAATTAAAACCTTCAACCTTGATGAGTTTTATCCTATAAAAGAAAATGATTTGAAAAGTTACAGGAAATATATGCTCGTTAAATTATTCAATAAAATTAATGTTGATGAAAAAAACATTCATCTTTTAAACGGAAGCACAAAAAATCCTGAAAAAGAATGTTTGGAATATGAGAAAAAAATAAGTAAAAAACCAATTGATTTACAAATACTAGGAGTAGGAGAGAATGGGCATATTGGGTTTAATGAACCAGGAAGTTCAAGAAATTCTAAAACAAGATTGGTTGAGTTAACTCATAGAAAAGGAAAAGCACTTACAATTGGAATTTCAACAATTATGAAAGCTAAAAAAATAATTTTATTGGCTTCAGGAAAGAAAAAAGCTAAAGCAATCCAGGCTTTACTTGAAGGTAAACAAGGAAACAAGTTTCCTGTAAGTTTTTTGAAAGAACATAAGAATTTAATTGTTGTTGTGGACAGAAAAGCTGGTTCTTTGATATAAACTCTTATAAATATTTAAAAACTATATTGGCTATATTACTTTAAAGGTAAATAAAATGAAAAAAGAGGCAGAATTGTTGATAACTCCAGAAATGATTAAACCTTCTTCAAGAGATTTAAAGGTTATAGGAACCATAAATCCGGCTGCAGTAAGGGCAGGAAATGGTAAAATAGTTTTGTATGTAAGAGTTATAGAACAACTCAAGAAATTAGAAGACGAAAAGTATTTTTATTCTCCAAGAATGGTTGGTGAAAAAGATTATGAATTGAAAATAGATAAATTTCTTAGAAAAGATGTTGCAAGTAGCTCTGATTTTGATATTGTTTTCAATGATTCAACGAAAAGGCTTACTTTTATTTCACATCTTAGAAGGGTGGTTTTGGATGAGAAAGGCAAGAATATAATTTCTATTGATAAAAAACCAAGTTTTTATGGAATTGTTGATGATGCTGAATTGGGTGTTGAAGATCCAAGAATTATTGAGATAGAAGGAAGGTATGTTATGACTTATGTAAGTTTATCAAGAAAAGAAAATATTTCAACTTCTATAGCTTTTTCAGATGATTTAATTAATTGGGAAAGAAAAGGAATAATTTTTGGGGAGCAAGATAAAGATGTTGTTGTTTTTCCTGAAAAAATAAAAGGATGGTATATGGCATTTGATAGGCCTGAAGGGAATTTTCAATTTACTCCTCCTCATATTTGGGTGGCTCAATCAGATGATTTGCTTTGTTGGGGAAAATTGAAATCAATTAGTGTTTTCAAGAAAGGAGAAAAGGATTACGGAAGAATAGGTCCGGGATGTCCTCCAATTAAAACAACCAAAGGTTGGCTTTTGATTTATCATACTGTTAAAGAAGAAGAAGATACTTCTTTCACTTATTCTGCTTCTGCGGCTTTGTTTGATTTAAATAATCCAAGAAAATTGATTTCAAATTCTGAATCAATTATTTCTCCAAATATGGATTATGAATTGAAATTGTATCAAAATAAAAGAATTGTTTTTCCAACAGGAATTGTTGTGGATAAAAATGGAAAAGATTTGCTTGTTTATTCTGGAGGAGGAGATGTTGTTACAAGTGTTAGAAAAGTTTCAATTGAAAAAATAATGAAATCTCTTAGGAAAGTAAAATGAATAAAACCTTGGATTTAGCTTATGAAAAAGCTTTGGAAACTATTGAAAAATGTTCAACAAGGCATGGGCTTTTTGCTTCTGCAGGAAAAAAAGCTTACAGAGGAGTTTGGTCAAGGGATAGCATGATAACTTTGATATGTGCTAGTACTTCTTTGGAGCATAGAAAGGATTTAAAAGAGGTTTTCAAGAAAAGTTTGATTACTTTGGCAAAGCATCAAAGTAAATTAGGACAAATTCCTAATGCAGTTTATGGATTTAATTCCAAAAAACTTAGTGTTGATTTTCAATCTATTGATTCTAGTTTGTGGTTTGTTTTAGGAGAGTATTATTATAGAAAAATATATGGAAAAGAATTGTTTTTGAGACATAAAAAAAATATCAAGAATGCTTTGACTTGGCTTAGTTATCAGGACATGGAAGAAGATGGACTTTTAGAACAACTTCCAACAACTGATTGGCAGGATGCTTTTCCTCATAGATATGGACATACAATAAACACCCAAGCATTGTATCATCAAGTGTTGTCTTTTATTAAAGAAAAAAGAAAACAAAAAAAAATCAAGATTGCTATTGAAAACAAAAAGAAAAGAGGATTGTGGAATGGAGACTTTTATTATTCTTATAGATGGAAAAATCACAATAAATACAAAGAGATTGGAAATTGGTTTGATAGTTTAGGAAATCTTTTGGCAATTGTTTTTGGTTTAGCTGATGAAGAAAAATCCAA